>CANHAR010000023.1 GCA_947458495.1 Gammaproteobacteria bacterium
ACTTCAGCGCGCAACGCACTATCTGCCGGCACCCAGTGGATAACACCTTTGACTTTGCGGCCTTGCGGATTCTGACCCAACGTTTCCGGATCAAGTGAGCATAGCAACTCGACCACCTTGCCTGCGTTATCGCGGACCACATCGTCGCATTTGATCACATAGGCACCCCTGAGGCGGACTTCCTCACCAGGACTCAAGCGCTTGTAGCCTGGCGGCGGGGTTTCCTCAAAGTCAGTCTGATCGATATACAGAGTGTGTCCAAAAATCATCTGCCGCTCACCGATATCCTTTTTCGGATGCCGGGGCAGGTGCAGGGTTTGCGCCTGTTGATCAGTAAAATTGGTCAGTGTGACCTTCAGTGGGCGCAATACACACATTGCCCGCGCTGAATTCTCATCCAGATCTTCGCGAATACAATGTTCCAGCATGCCGATATCCACAATACTTTCACTGCGGCTCATGCCGATAATCTCGCAGAACCGACGAATTGATGCCGGCGTAAAACCACGTCGGCGCAAACCCGACAAGGTAGGCATACGCGGGTCATCCCAGCCGCCCACCAGTCCCAGTTCTACCAGTTCCTTGAGTTTACGTTTGCTCATCACGTTGTAGTTAATGTTCAGTCGAGCAAATTCGGTCTGCTCAGGCAGAACATATCGGGCATTGTCCGCCAGATTACCCAGGTCAATACACGCATTCTTAAGTGAATCAACAGACAGATTGTGCAGCAACCAGTCATACAGCGGTCGGTGATCCTCAAACTCCAGCGTACATAATGAGTGTGTGACATGTTCAAGCGCATCGGAAATGCAATGAGCATAGTCATACATTGGATACACTTTCCAATAATCACCGGTCTGATGGTGCACGACGTTACGAATGCGGTAGATGATCGGGTCCCGCATATTGATGTTGGGAGAGGACATATCTATTTTTGCACGCAAACTGTACTGACCGTCTGCAAATTCACCTTTCTGCATACGCAGGAAAAGTTCGAGGTTCTCCTCGAAACTACGCTCCCGATCGGGACTGTTGCGGCCAGGCTCTGTGAGACTACCCCGATATTCACGTGCCTGCTCAGGTGTCAGGCTGCACACATATGCCTTGTCAGTCCGTATCAACTGCAGGGCAAAATCAAATAACTGCTGAAAATAAGCAGATGTATAACGTACCTCACCGAACCACTTGAAACCTAGCCAGTTAACATCCGCCTTTATGGCATCAATAAACTCCTGACTCTCTTTTTCAGGATTAGTATCGTCAAAGCGCATATTGCAGGCGCCATGGTATTGCTCGGCCAGCCCGAAATTCAGGCAAATTGACTTGGCATGTCCTATATGCAGAAACCCATTAGGCTCGGGTGGAAAGCGGGTTTGCACCCGACCGCCATGCTTGCCCGATGCCAAATCATGCTCAATCATGTGGCGAATAAAATGGGACGGCAGTGTGTGGTCAGCGTTGCTGGTGTCATTCATGGTGGCGAATCTGCTTTCTCATGAGGAGTAAAGTCATTATTATAACCACACTTGGCCGTCGGCAATAAGAGGCGGCAGTGACTGGTTTCCCCGCCCGATACGCAGGCATTTGCACAGCAGGACAGTAAAAATGATTGTTTTCAACACTAATTACGGCGACATACATATTGAACTGGATTTCGAAAAAGCACCTTTAAGTGCTGCCAATTTTCTGGCTTATGCTAAAGGTGGGTACTATGACGGCACCATTTTCCACCGCGTCATTGATAACTTTATGGTCCAGGGTGGTGGTTTCAAGTCAGGCATGCAGCAGAAAACAGCTGGCAAACCAATCCAGAATGAAGCTGATAACGGCCTGCCGAACGCAATTGGCACGCTTGCCATGGCACGCACTTCTGACCCACATTCAGCCAGTGCGCAGTTTTTTATAAACGTAGCCGACAACGCCTTCCTTAACCACAAAAGCAAAACAAGTCAGGGCTGGGGCTACGCTGTATTTGGCAAAGTCACTGAAGGCATGGATGTTGTTAATCGCATCAAGCAATGTAAAACCGGATATGTCGCTGGTCACCAGGATGTACCGATTGATGAAATTGTCATCAATTCAACAACTGTGACGGAAAACTCGCCTGCCAAGGTTGAGTGACCGACCGACTCCGGAGAACCATGTCGCAAACAAGAAATAACAACAAAACCCTTTTTATCTCCGATCTTCACATTGAGTCCGCCAGAAGCCCAATCATGCGAAGCCTGTTGCAGCTTCTGGAGCAAAGGGCACAAGGTGCAGATGCGCTTTATATCCTGGGTGATCTGTTCGAAGCATGGGTTGGTGATGATGACATTAATGATGCAGCGGACATCGTCGCTGCCACATTAAACGAACTGAGCAATCAGGGAACCCTCATCTATCTGATGCACGGCAATCGCGACTTTTTGATCGGCAATGACTTTGCATCACGATGCGGAGCCGTTCTTTTGCCCGATCCTGTCATTGTCAATTGTTACGGTCAAACCGTGTTGTTGCTGCACGGGGACAGTCTCTGTACACGCGACACCGCCTACATCAGTTACCGAAAGCAGGTACGCGAATCGTCATGGCAGCAGGCTTTCCTGGCGCGCCCCCTGCTGGAGCGTCACATGATTGCCCAGCAGTTGCGCCAGCGCAGCATGGCCGAGAACAGCCACAAGGCTTCAGACATTATGGATGTGACACATCAGGAAGTACTTAATCTTCTGGAAATTCAAAAAATTAATCTGATGATTCATGGACACACTCACAGGCCGGGCATTCACACTATCCGACTGCAGAATCCCATCAATGACAAAACTGAAGCCGTACGGATTGTGCTCGGCAGCTGGGATCAGAAAGCCTGGGTACTGGAGTTCAGTGCTGAAGGCTATGAACTCAAGCACTTCCCCCACCCTGCTCATTAACAGCTGATCGCCTGCAATCCTTGTCTGAGATATCCGGAAAGTACCGATCCAGATGAGCCTGGCTCAATACCAACAATTGTCGATCAACATCCTCGGCCAGCTCAGCCAGACTCAGCTGCTGCCAGAGCGGGCGCACCTGAACGCCAAACGATTCGAGTTCAGTCAATGCCCGGTGACGTTTTTTCAATAAATTGTGCAACCAGATTGCCGGGGGCAGCTCTTCGTTATACGGCACTGCGAGACGCTTTAAACCTGAAGCAAGGTCACGGGGAGAACGGATAATAAAGCGCTCCTCCATCAGAGGCTCCACAAGGCGAGACAGTCGCATCAGAACAGCAGTTTTCTGCGAATCGCTGTACAGATTCCATTCGATTACTTCTGCTGCAAAACGTTTGCAACCCCGACAGATGCTGTCTCCAACCGAGGTAGTAGAGCAAATTCCTATACAAGGGGTTTTAACACTCGTCGGGTTCATCATAAAAGTCCATAAACGACTGAATCCAGCCGCAGCAGTTAGCCTCCGAACTGGAAATTTTCAGCATTCTACACTAGAATCGCAGGCCATTTTTCAACGCTTGCCTTTTTGAATTCCGACTTGATTCACTATTTCTTCTGAAGGGGATTACTGTGTTAGAAGCCTATCGTAAACACGTAGCCGAAAGGGCTGAGCTTGGCATCGTTGCCAAACCACTGGACGCGGCGCAGGTTGCCGAACTCATCGATCTGCTCAAGAACCCGCCTGCCGGCGAAGAGCAAACAGTTCTTGATCTGATTTCCAACCGGGTACCTGCAGGTGTCGACGAGGCAGCGTATGTCAAAGCTGGTTTCCTGTCCGCGATTGCCAAAGGTGAGGCGAAATCTCCTTTGATCGACAAGAAGCATGCGATTAAATTGCTCGGAACAATGCTTGGCGGTTACAACATCACCACATTGGTTCAACTGCTCGACGATGCTGAACTTGGTGCTTCCGCAGCAGAAGAACTCAAGCACACGCTGCTGATGTTTGATGCTTTCCACGATGTGGAAGAAAAAGCCAAAACCGGCAATGCCAACGCCAAGGCGTTGATGCAGTCATGGGCCAACGCCGACTGGTTCCTTAACCGCAAGGAATTGCCAAAAAAACTGACCGTCTCAGTATTCAAAGTACCCGGTGAAACCAATACTGACGATCTGTCACCTGCACCTGACGCATGGTCACGACCGGACATACCTTTGCACGCGCTGGCGATGTACAAGATGCCACGTGAGGGGGTCACCAACGCTGCGAAACAGATTGAAGAACTGAAAAAGCAAGGTTTCCCTGTCGCCTTGGTAGGTGATGTGATGGGCACGGGTTCCTCGCGCAAATCAGCAACCAACTCTGTACTCTGGTACATCGGCGACGACATCCCACACATACCCAACAAGCGTGATGGTGGTGTGTGTATCGGCAGCAAAATCGCACCAATTTTCTTTAACACCATGGAAGATGCCGGCGCTCTGCCCATCGAATGTGATGTTGAAAATATGAACACCGGCGACGTTATCGATATTTACCCTTATGAGGGAAAAGTGCTGCGTCATGGCACTGATGAACTGGTTTGCAACTTCGAGCTTAAAACTGATGTGCTGTTAGACGAAGTCCGCGCGGGTGGCCGCATTCCACTGATTATTGGGCGTGGACTGACGGACAAAGCACGCGCATCCATGGGCTTGCCTTACTCAACGGTGTTCCGTCGACCAACCTCGGCGGCTGACACCGGCAAGGGCTTTACTCTGGCTCAGAAGATGGTCGGCAAGGCTTGTGGCGTGGAAGGTGTGCGTCCCGGCACTTACTGTGAACCCAAAATGACCACCGTTGGCTCACAAGACACCACAGGCCCCATGACCCGTGATGAGTTAAAAGATCTGGCCTGTCTGGGTTTTTCTGCGGATCTGGTGATGCAGTCGTTCTGCCATACCGCCGCCTACCCCAAGCCCGTCGATATTGAAACCCAGCACACCCTGCCCGACTTTATCCAGACCCGCGGTGGTGTGGCACTGCGTCCGGGTGACGGCATTATTCACAGCTGGCTGAATCGTATGCTGCTACCCGATACCGTTGGTACCGGCGGAGACTCACATACGCGCTTCCCGATTGGTATTTCTTTCCCAGCAGGTTCTGGCCTGGTTGCCTTTGCTGCCGCGACCGGCGTTATGCCATTGGACATGCCAGAATCGGTATTGGTGCGCTTCAAAGGTGAAATGCAACCAGGTATTACCTTGCGCGATTTGGTGAACGCGATTCCATACGCTGCCATACAATCCGGTGATCTGACAGTAGAAAAGAAGGGCAAGAAGAATATCTTCTCCGGTCGTATACTGGAGATCGAAGGCCTGCCTGATCTGAAAGTTGAACAGGCTTTTGAGTTATCAGACGCGTCCGCTGAGCGTTCAGCTGCCGGATGCACTATTCGCCTGAACCAGGCGCCGATTACCGAGTATTTCAAGTCGAATATAGCGCTACTGCGCTGGATGATCAGTGAAGGATACGGTGATGCGCGTACCATCGAACGCCGCGCGCGTGCCATGGAAGCCTGGTTGGAAAATCCTGAACTCATGCAGCCCGATGCCGATGCTGAGTATTACAAAATCATCGAGATTGACTTGGCCGAAATCAAAGAGCCTCTGCTGGCCTGCCCGAATGATCCGGATGACATCAAGCCGTTGTCAGCAGTTCAGGGCACTAAAATTGATGAAGTATTTATCGGTTCATGCATGACTAACATCGGTCATTTCCGAGCAGCAAGCGAAGTGCTGAAACAGATCAAAGGTGCCATTCCAACCCGTCTGTGGATCTCGCCGCCGACCAAGATGGATCAGCACCAGCTCACCGAAGAAGGCATCTACAGTGTTTTCGGGGTTTCCGGTGCGCGCACGGAGATGCCTGGGTGTTCACTTTGTATGGGTAACCAGGCACGTGTCGCCCCCAACTCGACCGTTGTATCTACCTCGACACGTAACTTCCCCAACCGTCTGGGTGATGGTGCCAATGTGTTTCTGGCGTCTTCTGAACTGGCAGCTGTAGCATCCGCATTAGGTCGTATTCCGACGATGGAGGAGTACATGGGCTACATGGGCATGGTAAACACCATGTCTGACAAGATTTATCGTTATCTGAACTTTAACGAAATCAAGTCTTACATGGATGCGGCAACGCGTCAGAAGGCGATTCCGGTCACCAATATTGTTGAGGTGGCGTAATACTGTCGTGGTCAGCTGAGTTCAGGCTGATCAATGGGCCGGAAGAGGAGAAAAGTTTGTCGGACGACGCCCTTGGCGTCTGATTGTCCGAAAACTATTCTCCTCTTCCGGCCCTTTTTCCTTTGTAGAACTGCAGACGTAGATGCGGAGACGTAGGCCAGGAGGCGGGTACTTTGAGACGCAGAAAACCACGTGGATGCGGCCGCTCTCCTCAGGGTCGCTAACGCATGGAACCGGCAAAGTCTCGGCAAAAGGGGCGCTGGCAGGACCCGCCAGCGCCCCAGTTACAAGGAATACACAACCAGCGTCAGCCCTGCTCAACCCAGTGTTCAACAACCACACCGTCACGCACCACAATCACCAGCGTCTCTTCTTCGTCGCTTGACACATCAATGTTAAACAATAAGAACATGCCTATTTCAGTTTCCTTGGAGCGGCTGTTGACATAACGCCATACTTCCGAGCCATCGTCGCGCGCGGAACTGCGGTCAGGCGTTCCTAAGGTTTCAGTCACCCATGATACTGAGGTCTGCCCTGATACCAGCTGAGCGCGCTCATCATCATGCCACTGCGTCTTGCCGGCATTCTGTTTGGAATCCACTACAAACAAGCATCCCATCAGACTGAAACAAATAATTGATACTCCAAACAGTTTCCACATAATCCCTCCAAGCCAGTATGTTGCTTTGTGTTATAAAAACCTGTGGGTCTGGCTAACTGCCACTGTCGACATCAGCAGACCACCAACTGGTTGAGCAGAAATCGTGCCAATCACCAGAAGATCATATCCAATTGTTTTATATGAATTCTTTCTGGAAACATAACTTTTTAATCAAGATAACTGTCAAGTAATAGCGTGAATGACCAACAATTGGCAAAAGTGACAATTCAGGCATGATGACCAGAGTGCACGTCAGTACGGGATGACGCTAATCATCAGCACTAATATACTCAGCGCATGATCACACATACTCGGCAAGCCTTATAACTTAATGCAGGAAGATGTAATGAACACTACTCAGAAACTCAAGAGACTGACAGCAGGCCTGCTTATCAGCTTTGCCACCCTTTCGTACGCCGGCTGGTTGTCAGCCCAGACTGAAATTATTCGTGGCGCGATTCCTCCCATGCCGGAGATTACCTATCACCCATCACCCGCCGGATATCAGGTCGAGGAGTTTGCAAGTGATCTGCAAGTGATCTGGACGATTCGATTTTTACCGGACGGCCGCTTGATGGTGACTGAACGCCCAGGCCGTGTCCGCATAATTGCCACAGACGGTACTCTGGACTCACAACCATGGCTGAGTATCGAAGACCGGGTGTTTTTTCAGGGCGAAAGTGGTTTAACCGGGCTGGCGCTGCATCCGCGCTATCCAGAAGTACCGTGGGTATATGTGATGTATACCTATCTTGCCGACGGGGTTGCGTTTAACCGCATCAGTCGTTTTACCGAAACGAATGGTCGTGCCGGGCAAGAAACGATTCTGCTTGATGGCCTGGCAGCGCAGACGCGCGGTGGCAGTCACAGCGGTGGTACCTTGCAGTTTGGCCCTGATGGCATGTTGTATGTGGCAACCGGGGATGCATTTGAACGACAGCGTTCCAATGACCTGAATGACTTGGCGGGTGCCGTGCTGCGCATAGACGAAAACGGCGAGGTGCCGACAGACAACCCATGGGCAGGGAATCCGATCTGGGCTCATGGGCTGAGGAACCCGCACGGTCTGAGCTGGCAACCGTCCACTGGCAGGATTTTTACTGGCGATCATGGACCTACGGGTGAAGATCAGTTGATGGCACACGACAGAATCGTGATCCTGGAAGGCGGACGCCATCACGGCTGGCCGATCATGGTAGGAGCAGTCGGTTTGGCGGACTATGTTGATCCCATTCTTACCTTTGTGCCGTCCTCACCACCGGGGGATACCTTGTTTTATACAGGAGATCTGATGCCTGAGTTAAAAAACGATCTGTTTGTATCAATACTCGGATTCCAGCCGCTGGAACGTCAGAATCTGATGCGTGTACGTTTTGAGGATCCCGCCAATCCTGACAGACCCACTGCCATTGAGCGTTGGTTCAATGACGCCAAAGGCAACAGTGTCTATGGACGGCTGCGTGCTCTGGCGATTGGCCCCGATGGGGCGATTTATGTTGGAACCAGCAACCACGATGGCCGACAGATGACAGCCAGCCATCGCGAAATCCCGGACAGAATTCTGAGAATCAGCCCCGCTCAATGAGCCGATCAACAACTCCGCAAAGTCCTGTATCAGGCTTTTAAAAGGTATCAATACTGTCCTGCGTGATTGATGTCACACCGGACAGTTAACACTGCGCCTATCGTTTGACACCCTACTCAGCCGCTGGTAAAAATTCCTACGGAAGCTGCCATTGAGCAGACCGGCCAATGTGACATCAGGTTGTATCTACCCAAAGGAACGGCGATTATGAAGTATCTCTGTGAATCTCTGTGTTTTGTTGTATTACTGATGTTCGCTGGCAGCGCGTTTGCCAGCGAAAATCCACTCTATTCAGCCAGTACCTCACGTTTGACTATCAACGCGGTTGACACAGATAACCAGCCAGGTATTTTCCAAGATGTCGTGATTGAGTTTGCACGGGATGATTTGTGGCGCTTGGTCAATATGCGTGAGGGCGTATTGCTCCCTCACATCGAACAGGTAGAACTTGTTCAAACCAGCAGCCACCCGGTTCAGGTTTTTCTGAGGATCAAGGGTGCGTTTCCTAGCGGCTGCGGTGCTATTGGCGAAATAAGTCAACAACAGGTTGGCAACAAATTCACGTTGTCGGTGTATTACCAAAATGACGCCTGGTTACAGAATCCGGGTCTGGTCGTTTGTACACTAGCTACTGTAAAGTTCAGTCGCGTGATTCCGCTAGAAACCTATGGACTGGCAGCTGGCACATACCAGTATGTGCTGAACAACAAGTTCAGCGGCATGTTCTCACTTCAGGCAGACAACCAGTTAGCCAACTGACAGCGCCGACTGTTACCAAGAGTCTCAGGCAGTTATCTGAGACTCTTGCTGACCACTTCAAACACATCCTTTGAAAGCTCTGGCTGCGCGGCGATACGTTCCAGTTGCGCCTTCATCAGCACTTGCCGTGCTGGTCCAAATTTTTTCCACCGCGTTAACGGCGTCAGCAATCGTGATGCTATCTGCGGATTTGTCAGATTCAGTGCAATGACCTGATCGGCCAGAAACTCATATGCATCACCGCTTACATGGTGGAAGTTGATGGCATTGGTATTACAGAATGCGCTGATCAACGATCGCACTTTATTCGGGTTACGCATATCAAAAGCTTCATGATGCATCAGCGTTTTTACGTGCTGCAGCGTGCCCGGGCGGCTGGCAATTGCCTGTACTGTGAACCACTGATTAACAACCAGTGATTCATGTTTCCAGCGAGCGTAGAAATCTGCCAGCGCCTGGCTGCGCAGAACTGCTGCCTTGGGGTAGCGGCTGTTAACAAGAAAACGTAACGCCGCATCAACGTCGGTCATGTTTTCTGCAGCCAGATATTGCTGATAACAGGTCTCCAGCCAATCGGCCTCAGGCTGACGCATCAAGTAAGACAAACAGACATTTTTTAACGCACGTTTAGCAATACCAGCTGCATCTGCTTTGTAAAGGTTGCTGCTTTGACAGAGTGTATACAACTGCGCAAAGGCGTTGACATGTGATAGTGCCAGTTGATTGGCAATAAATTCCCGCACATGATGTATGCCATCAACGTCGATCTGCGCAGCAAGTTCGCTGAGGTAGGCTTCAGATGGCAACACCAGTAACTGCGCCAGCATTGCCTGATCAAGCACCTGTGCACCACGGGCATCATCAATGGCGCTTTGTAAAACATCTGCAAAAGCACGCACCAAACCCTCATCAACCATCAATGGCAAACCCTGCTGATGTTGTTCCAATAGCTCGTGGATAACATTGATAGCCATTTCCTGCGCAGCATTCCAGCGATTAAATCCGTCACTGTCGCGTGTCATGACAAACAGCAACTCATCCCTAGTGTAGTCAAAATGCAACTTTACCGGCGCTGAGAAGCCCCGCAGCAACGAAGGAACAGGCTTGCTGGTGACGCCGGTAAACACAAACTTTTGAATAGGTTTGGTCACATCCAGCACGCGTTCGCCGAGCGTGGGTGACCCGCGTTTTTCACCTTCCAACCCCAAAGGCATGTCGTAGCCATCAGCATCCAGCAAGCCCATTCTGAGCGGAATGTGGAAAGGCTCTTTAAAGGATTGCTCCGGTGTGGGTGGACAACTCTGCCTGACCAGCAGCTCATAGGTCTGCGCATCGGCGTCATAGTGACCAGTGATATGCAACTGCGGTGTGCCGGCCTGCGTATACCAGCGTCGGAACTGAGTCAGGTCTGTACCACTGGCCTCTTCCATCGCGAGCACAAAATCCTCGGTAGTCACTGCCTGGCCATCGTGACGTTCGAAGTACAGATCTGAGCCTTTGCGGAAATTCTCCGGGCCGATCAGCTCGCGGATCATGCGCACAACTTCTGCACCTTTTTCATAAATAGTCAGCGTGTAGAAATTGGAGATCTCCATGAAGGAGTCTGGTCGCACAGGATGCGCCATTGGGCCCGCATCCTCGGCAAACTGCTGGGTTCGAAGGAAACTGACATCCTCAACGCGCTTGACTGTGCGTGAACCCATATCCGCTGAAAACTCAGCATCCCGATACACTGTAAAACCTTCTTTAAGGCTGAGCTGAAACCAATCACGGCAGGTGACGCGATTTCCAGACCAGTTGTGGAAATACTCGTGTGCAACGACCGCTTCGACGCGCTGAAATGCCATATCTGTTGTTGTTGCCGGATTGGCCAGAACACAAGAGGTGTTAAAGATATTCAGCCCCTTGTTCTCCATCGCGCCCATGTTGAAATCATCAACAGCCACAATCATAAAAATATCCAGATCGTACTCGCGGCCATAAACCTCTTCATCCCAACGCATGGCATTTTTCAACGACAGCATAGCGTGGTCGCATTTATCGAGGTCTTTATCTTCTACAAAAATGCGTAAGGTTATGTCACGACCGGAACAGGTCACAAAGTGGTCTTCTATAAATCTAAGTTCACCCGCGACCAATGCAAACAGGTAACAAGGTTTACGAAAGGGGTCTTCCCATGTCGCCCAGTGACGACCATCGCTCAGATCACCACTGGCAATATTGTTGCCGTTAGACAACAGTACCGGGTAGCGCTCTTTGTCAGCCACAATTGTAGTGACAAATTTAGCCATCACATCGGGACGATCGATGTAATAGGTTATTTTCCGGAAGCCTTCAGCCTCACATTGTGTACAAAACATTTTCTGAGATTTGTAGAGCCCCTCAAGACTGGTGTTCTCCTGGGGTTTGATCAGTGTTTCACACTCCAGCACAAAACCCGTGTCTATCGCCTCTCCCAGCAATGCACTCAAGCCAAAAACGGTCAGTGACTCTTCGTCTGTTGAATAATTCTGCTCAGTCAAGGTTTGGTCATTCAACTTCAGCCACACCAACTGCATGTCCTGTCCATCCAGTCTCAGCGCATCTTGTTGATTACCCAGTAACTCGGGATTGCGACGCAGATGCAATCTGGAGCGCACATGCGTAGCCGTTTCACCCAATTCAAAATGCAACTCAGTCAGCTCAATCACAAATGCTGGCAACTGATAATCTTTCAGGTAAATGGTTTTTGCTTGTGCGTCGCGCATAATGGCTCTCGTAAAAACATAGAAATTAAACACATAGAACTGAACAACATTTAGAACTGACTGATCTCAACATCATATCCGCTGAAACGACGCATGTTGATTACGCCGGTATCAAACATCAGATACTGGCCCTTGATACCCAACAAAGTCCCTTCAACTAACGGATTGTTGTCGAAATTGAATGATTCGATGCGGGCGGGGTAACCCTGCACAGGGTACACAATGTTGACCGGTTCAATACCTGTCAATACGCTGATGGCATGAAAACCGAAGCGTTGCGTCATATCCTTGATGTCGTGATCACAGATAGCCAGCAGGTGATCGCGCTCCGCCGGCAGATCCACGACCTGATCGCCTTCTCTCAGCATGTCCCGCCAGTTGGTTTTGTCTGCCACATGCTGGCGGAACATAACTTCCAGCGATCCGCTTTGTAATCGACTGCGCACCCGCACAATAGGTAGTGCCTGAACTGCTCCCTGATCTATCCAGCGCGTAGGTATCTGAGTCGCACGGGTGATGCCGACCTTGATACCGGAAGAATTAGCCAGATACACGATATGATCCTGCATACAGAACTCTTCACCCCACGCAGGTTCGCGGCAGGTACCCAGTTCAAAATGGCACTTTTCAGGATGAATAATACAGCTGTCACATTGAGCAAGAGACTGGAAACAGGGATAACAATACCCTTGATTAAAACTCTTGCTGCTGACTCTGCCACAGTGCACACAGTTGATTTTGCCGGTATACCTAAGTCGTATTCCCTGCCCCAACAGATCATTCAGCGACGTCAGAGAATCGCCCAGGGGCAACTGATAACGCACCGGGGATTCCAGTCGCGAGTGAAGTTTGCGTACAGTGCCTTGCGCCAATATCTGCATTTCAAAAGTCTCTTGTTATGCTGCCATGCCCGTATCAGCGTTAGTTCTTATGCCAGGGCGTTGCCCGACCGCGAGTCTGTCGCTAATGAGTCACAATAGTAATGGTGTCTACCCGTTCAGGATCATGGCTGTGATCATCGTCCTCACATTGAGTCTTTTTCAAACCACTGCGATCGATGTAACCAACTCGCATTGATTCAGGCAGATGCTGCTGCTCATAAGCAATAATTGCCTGCAGACAGTATTCCAGCTGATCGGCACTGAGTTTGCGGCCATCATGCCAACGACCAAGTTCGACAGCCGTTTTCAGATTCATGTGTACTTCCGGATTCATCATCGCGAGGATATCCTCCAATGAATCTATCTGCTTATCTGCCATTGGTTCCTCTGTTTTTCCCAAGCCACGTAAACATCATCGCCATCGTTAATCCCAACAGCATGCCAGACAACAAACCGCCCAGATGCGCTGCTGAGGCAATCATTGAAGACGCAAATACTTCCATGAGCACCAGCCCCACCAGAAAAACCATGATCATCGGCAGTGGCAGGCGCATCGATGTATGTGGCCGCACACTTTGCCACATCCACACAAAACCGACCTGTCCATAAACAACACCGGACATTCCTCCGAAGTTTGACGTGCCTGACCAAAGATACTGCGCAACATTGGAAAAAAATGCGGTCAGAGTTATGACTGCCAGGAACGTCTTTACGCCAAGCACCGGCTCCATCATGCGACCAAAAAACCATAACCAAAGCATGTTAAAGACAAGGTGCACAGGCCCAAAGTGCAGTAATGCCGGCGTGAGTGTGCGCAGCCAGTCACCGGCTGAATTCAGTCCGCTGAACAGGGCGGCAACCGGAGAGCCTGCGCTTTGATCCAGTTCTGGAAAAAACAACATCCTCACTGCCATCGCATCGGCGCCCATATTGCTGAGCACTGCGACAAGCAGACACGCGATAATCAGTAACACTGTGATGGGAGCAAGCCAAAGTGCGTCAAGAAATCCCTGCAACAAAGACTTCACCGGCAGTAACTTTGTATCAGGCGCGGACGGAAGCGCGGGCAATTCCAGCGCCCCCTGCTGCCATTGTTCGTAAGCAGACACGATCATCTTGGCGTGAGCCTCGTCAGGCGCCCAAATCACCAGAGAACCGCTCTCCTCTGTGACGTGGTGAGAGAGCCGGCAAGCACGAAGCACCGCCATAAACGGTCGCAGATCCTGCTGCTCCGATACAGTCAGGGCTCTAACCATCGTCTCTGACCAGACGATTACCCCAGCCAAGTTTACTGCGGCAGACTTCGTAATAGTTGTAGTCCAGTGGGTGGATGAGGCGCAGAGGTTCCTGCTTCCTCTGAATGATGATGCTGTCTCCGGGTTCCGTGTAGAAACGTACCTGCCCATCGCAACTGACCAGTGGCGAGTACGCCCTTTGTTTAACCACATGCAAGCGGATCACACTACCTGCGTCAACCACCACTGGCCGACTGCTCAAGGTATGTGGGTACATAGGTACCAGCACCAGGGCGTTCAGTCCGGGGTGCATGATCGGGCCGCCGGCTGACATAGAGTACGCAGTAGAACCGGTCGGCGTGGCGACAATCAGACCGTCAGACTGCTGGGAATTGACAAACTGGTCATTGATGAACATTTCGAACTCTATCATCTGCGCGGCCGTACCCGGGTGCAGCACAACGTCATTCAGCGCGGTCCCGCCCGGCAGCATCTCTTTGTTGCGCAGCACGGTAAACTCCAGCATGTATCGGGCCTCTTCCCGATAGGCCCCATCAAGTACCTCGGCTAATGAAGTCTCAATGTCATCCGGCAGAATATCTGTCAGAAAACCAAGCCGGCCCCGGTTTACACCCAAGACAGGAACCTTATGGTCAACCAGGGCGCGTGCAGCGTTTAACATACTGCCATCGCCGCCAACAACAATCACCAGATCGCACTTTGCGCCCAGTTTGTGCCTGTCAAAAACTGCAAAACTGTGTCCTGGGACCAGGCCACCGGTTTCTTTTTCCAGCACAATACAGACGTCACGCGATTGTAAAAAGCGGATCAGTCGCTGCAACGTTTCAACAACGCCGCCATGACCGGATCGCCCCACCAGACCTATCTGTTTAAACTTAGTCATGCCTAAATATCCCATGCTCGGGTTTTATTGCCAGACAGATCGCTGCGATGGCAGCGCTCAGTGCGGGCGAGTATACCACGCTGGTTTGTGGATACGCTTTCTGTCAGGGTGCCGACGCGAAGCCGACAAGAACGGGTTCGGTGGTGTAAACAAGTTCACCAGAATCAGGTAACTGATAACCCAGCTATAACAGCACTGGATGCCCCTGAATGATAGGGATTGGCTAAAAATCCGTCAGAATTCGCAAGTATTCAATTGACTTGAGCAGACTATCGGAACTGAACGTTTTTAAATTATACCCAGGCCAGCCGCGCTCAGGTCAGCCAGCACGTGAAACCGAGCGATTCTGCCTACATGACCCGGTTCAACATAGAGCTCAGCGTTGATATCCAAGGATTGTCCGGCGCTGACACTCTGCGTAAAACTCAGGCCTTTATCTGTTGCTACCAACAAAGCTAGGCGCGCTGAACTAGCCTCACCACCAATTTTTCCGACTTTGCGCCCCGGCATCGATGGGACCGCGTTGGCATATACGACTCTATCTGATATCTGACCAGGTTCAGGGCTCTGACCGCATCTGCGCCAAAGACCGCGTCAGTATGATAAACGCCACAAGGCAAATTTTCACAGCGTACTGGCGGGTCAGAGAAACGCGCAACTCTGGCTGCTTTTCCAAAACACGATGGAGTTGCCATAACTGTCACAAACTGTCCATCGACTCCGTAGCCCGTCGCATAGGGCAATGTTCCTTCAGTACAGAAGACACCATAACCCCCCGAAAGATTAGACTCTGATGCCGGCAGGACGGGGATGCCAGACTGACTTGCAGGTGTTGACAGTCGCAACGGAGAACGCACCTGATCAGCTACGGGACGTGACAGGCCATCGGTGGGCAGCACATCTGGTACTACAAAATCAGAGGGCAAAGGAACAGCCGGTGTATTCGACTCAGTGACCTGGTGCAACTGGCCTGTTGCACGTCCGTCAAGCCTTTGGCCCTCAAACGCGAATCGACCTGATGTCTGCCAGAATGTTGTGGGCACACAGAGTGACAACCATTGTCAGCAACTCCGAGGACAACTGCTGAGCCGGGGCCTCTGCAGCATACAGAACCCGATCACCATTAATGTAGACGTCATCATGGGACACAATTGCCCTGAGATGAATCAGCCTGTGTGGGTCAGGAAGAGCAAGAGAAAACTAATCACCTGTGCGTACCTGGTCAATCTGAACAAGCTCAAAATTCACCGTTACACTGGTGACCTTCTGCCCGGCAGCCGCAGCAATCACTGAATCTGCATCGGCTACGGCGGGGCACGGCATCAATATCAAGCACGCTGCCATCACCGTCAACAGCAACGAATGGCCTGCATCCGACTTGATCCAGCTGAAGCGCCGCTGCCATAGGCTGACCGCCGCCCTGTTTAAAAACAGTTGCCTCTTGCGCTCGCTACGCACCACATTGACCCGGGCCTATACGTGAATGGAGAAGGAATAAAAAAATCAGCATAAGCTTCTGTGGGAATTTTCTCCACCTAGTCATGCCTGTTGTCGCCCTTGTAGCCCACCGGTATGAATCAACAGAATTGAGGCACCTTGCTGGTGGAGCCCCTGCTCCACGCGCTGATAGACGGCAAGTAACGCTTTTGCGGTGTAAACCGGATCAACAACAATCGGGTTTCTTGCCTCAAACTCAGAGATAAATCGCATTAAAGATGCCGGGAAACGTGCATACCCTCCGCAGTGGTATTCAGTCTCCAGAGTCCAACAATCTGCCAAATCCGTGGGAGAAATCAGATCAAGCCAACCTTTGATCTCCCCGCGTAAAAACCCAGCACCTTTAAGGACGGCAATGCCTCGCACATGAGGCGCATTAACCCAGTTGATCTCACTCAGTCCCACTGTCAGACCCGCAAGTGTTGTACCAGTACCACAAGCCAGCACAATTTCGTCAATAGCACTTCCATTAAGACTGCGCTGAATCACTGAGGCCAGCATTTTGCACCCTGTTACACCGGTCTGATTAGCGCCGCCTTCAGGGATCAGATAAAAATCTCCAAACCTGAGTTTCAAATTCTCAATGAATTCAGCCGTGTGCCGACGGCGATAATCCAGTCGACTGACGGGTAGAAGCGTCATGCCACACGACCGGGCAAAGTTGAGTGTTTGAGTCGGTCTCTCGCCATCATCACCGCGTATGACGCCAATAGTGCTGAACCCGAACCGCCGTCCGGCCTCCGCCAGTGCATGGATATGGTTTGACCAGGCGCCCCCAAAACTCAGCATCGTCTGATAACCAAGACTGCGGGCAAGCTCAATATTCGGGAATAACTTGAAGGGTTTGTTGCCGTTTAACAGCGGATCGGTGCGCTCAAGATGTAACATCTGCACATTGATTCCATGTGCATCAAACATCGGATGAGTCAGCTTTGAAATCGGAACCTGAATAGGTTGCTCAAGTACAGTCATGGACCCGGCTTTGTATCAGGATGTGTTTGCAGAAATAAAAAAGCCCTTGGCAAGCAAGGGCTTTTACTACTAATAATGGCGGACCGGACGGGGCTCGAACCCGCGACCTCCGGCGTGACAGGCCGGCATTCTAACCAACTGAACTACCGGTCCGCAGTACTTACGCAAGCTGCACGATTTAAGGTGCTGCCTGTCAGTGTCACATTCTGACTGGTGGGATGTGAGGGATTTGAACCCCCGACATTCGCCTTGTAAGGGCGACGCTCTACCAACTGAGCTAACATCCCGCTGTGTTGAGTGGAGCGCATTTTACCGACTTGAACTCGCATGTCAAACATATTTTCATCTTTTCAACCGGCTGAAAATCTCTCTTTGCTGTACAAGCGCAAGGGGCATCGCTAGTATTGCAACCGGTTTTCAGTAGCCGTCCGGTTGCTGAAAGTTTCTGAATTCAGCCGGCAAACCACCTATGGAAATTTATAAAGAATTTAATTTTGAAGCAGCACATCGATTGCCCAATGTACCGATGGGACACAAATGTGCACGATTGCATGGTCATTCTTTTCAGGTGCGTCTGGTTGTCAGCGGACCGGTGGGTGAGCACAGTGGCTGGGTGATGGATTTTGGTGATATCAAAGCTGCTTTTAAACCAATATGGGAACAACTGGATCATCACTATCTCAATGAGATACCCGGTTTGGAAAATCCTACCAGTGAAAATATTGCTGAATGGATCTGGCGTGCGCTTAAGGTCAATCTGCCTGAACTGTGTCGAGTAGAAATATGCGAAACATGCACCAGCGGCTGCATTTATTCTGGCCCAGTGTCAACCTGAAAGCCGATCAGCTTGAACCAACTGACTAGCAAGTTCAGTTTTTATTGCCATAAAATCTTTTGGCCGGTTCACACAGTCTGCTGCGATCATTTTTCCTTCTTTGAAATAGCGCACAATAAATCCACTGCGATCGGCGGGATTAAGTGAACCCTCCATTTCTGTTCGATCAAAGTCCTGTGACAGCCCTGCTGACTGCAACTTAATATCAAACTGATCGGACCAGAACCACGGTACAGCCTGGTATTTTTCAGTCAGTGCAATCATGTTCACTGCCACTGCACGGGACTGGTCATTTGCATTTTGCACGGACTCCAATCGCAACCGGCGATGGTACAAATGCGCCGGATGACTGCAACAATCACCAGCAGCAAAGATATTTTTATCACTGGTTAATCCGTACTCGTCGACTTCAATACCATTATTGATCACCAGACCAGCATCCTTTGCCAACTGGATCTCGGGCACTACGCCCACACCAATAATGACCAGCTGAGCAGGGAAAATCGACCCGTCGGCACATCTGACCGAGTCAACACTGTGCTCACCATTTATACTGGTGACATTTGCGCCACAGCAAATATCTACGCCATGCATTTTGTGCAATTCACTGAAGTACCCCGAGACCTGCTCACCTGTGACTCGTTGCAGCACACGCTCGGCGCGCTCAAGCACGGTGACATCAATATCCATTCCTCTGAGCACCGCCGCCGCTTCCAGTCCAATATACCCGGCACCTACAATAACGGCCTGTTTAACCTCGGACAAATGCGCCCTGATTGCCAGCACGTCTTTGAGTGTTCGCAGATAAAAAACTCCCCGCAACCCCTGCCCCAGTGGCAAACGGATCGCATGAGCCCCGGTACACAATGCCAGCCGGTCATAACGAATTCTCTCGCCATCGCTGCATTCAACCTGCTGGCTATCACGCAACAGCGCTGTCACCTTGACGCCTAGTTTAAGTTCTATCTGATTGCTTTCGTATAAGGTCGCGGGGCGCAACTGTATTGATTCGGCATCTTTACTGCCAGACATCACCGCCTTTGAAAGAGGCGGTCGGTGATAGGGCAGAAAGTTCTCATCCCCAATCAACACGATCCGGCCCTGCCATCCACTTTTGCGCAAGTGCACTGCCAGCTGTGAACCGGCATGACTGGCACCTACTACGACTGCTGTGGGCAGTTCCTTCAAGGGCAAATCAATCATGCGAGTCTCCGTATTTATCAGGGGTATATAGAAGTTTCAGGCAACTGCCAATTGATAGGGCTTATGCCATGCTCAATGAGATATCGGTTGGCGCTGGAAAAATGTTTATTGCCAAAAAAACCTCTGTGGGCAGACAAAGGCGATGGATGAGGAGACTCCAGAATCAGATGTCGATGCCGGTCAATGATGGCACCTTTTTTCTGTGCATAACTGCCCCACAGCATAAACACCAGATGCTCACGCTGCTCGTTCAACAAACTCACAATACGATCCGTAAACAGCTCCCAGCCTTTGCCCTGATGCGAGCCTGCTTGTGCATGCTCAACCGTGAGCACCGCATTAAGCAGCAATACGCCCTGCTGAGCCCACGCCAGTAAACAGCCATGCTTTGACGGGACTATGCCAAGATCCCTCTCAATTTCTTTAAAAATATTCTGCAGGGAGGGAGGTTTTGGCACACCGGCTGATACCGAAAAACATAAACCGTGTGCCTGGCCGGGACCGTGATACGGATCTTGCCCGAGGATAACAACTTTGACGTTTTCAAAAGTAGTTTGATCCAGCGCATTAAAAATTTGTGCGCCTGGCGGGTAGATCATGCGGCCATCCTGCTTTTGTTGCAGCAAAAAGGCCCGCAGTTTTTTCATGTAGTCCTGTTCAAACTCTGGCGACAATAACGCTTTCCAGGAGTCATGCAGACGCACATCGCGCATGTTTAATCCCGGGTGGGTCGCATGTGCGGGAACAACAGAACGTCCTTGATCGAGGGTGCATCGGTAAACAGCATCACCAGACGATCAACACCGATACCCTCTCCTGCGGTGGGTGGCAAACCATATTCGAGTGCAGTGATGTAGTCTGCATCAAAATGCATTGCCTCGTCGTCACCGGCGTCCTTTTGTGCAACCTGTTCATGAAAGCGCGCAGCCTGATCTTCAGCATCATTTAACTCTGAGAAACCGTTGGCCAATTCACGCCCGCCTATCATCAACTCAAAGCGGTCAGTCACATCAGGATTGCTGTCACTGCGCCGCGCCAGTGGTGAAATCTCAGTTGGATACTCGGTGATAAACGTTGGCTGCAGCAGATGATGTTCCACAGCTACGTCGAATATCTCCATGAGGATACGGCCCAGTCCCCAGGACACTTCAACTTTAACGCCATGTTTGCCCGCCAATTCAGCGGCTGCTTCACGTGTCTGTAATTGCTCAAGGGTGACACCAGGGCAATAACGCACAATCGAATCTCTCACACTCAGTCGGGTAAACGGCTGCGCAAAATCAATTTCCAGCCCCTGATACACAATGGTTGTTGTACCCAGCACTTCCATGGCGATCTGTCTAAACATGGCTTCAGTGAAGTCCATCAGATCATGATAATCTGCATACGCCTGATAGAACTCAACCATGGTGAACTCAGGATTGTGCCGTGTAGAGAGTCCTTCATTACGGAAATTACGGTTAATTTCGAATACTTTTTCAAATCCACCCACAACCAGACGCTTCAAATACAGCTCGGGTGCGATGCGCAGGTACATAGC
>CANHAR010000024.1 GCA_947458495.1 Gammaproteobacteria bacterium
CGGTTCATCCCCGCATACGCGGGGAACACCGTCCTTCAAAAACACTTTTAGGTTGCACAACACGGTTCATCCCCGCATACGCGGGGAACACTAAGTAGTCGTGGCTGTGCGCGGGTCATAAACCGGTTCATCCCCGCATACGCGGGGAACACAGTCCCCAGTTTTAACGAGATCGTTTTCTTGCCGGTTCATCCCCGCATACGCGGGGAACACTGTTGTCAAGTAAATACCAGTTTTGAGAATCGCGGTTCATCCCCGCATACGCGGGGAACACATCACCATCGCCATCACCATCGCCGCCTGTGCCGGTTCATCCCCGCATACGCGGGGAACACCACTGTCAATAGCTTCGCATTGGCATGTATGCCGGTTCATCCCCGCATACGCGGGGAACACTGTGATTGTTAAGCCAGCGCGCGTTTAACGATCGGTTCATCCCCGCATACGCGGGGAACACAACGCTTGCAGGCATTGTGCGTTGTTCAGAAACGGTTCATCCCCGCATACGCGGGGAACACGCTACCCGTAGCCTGTCGCACAGCCGCTGCTGCGGTTCATCCCCGCATACGCGGGGAACACTTCTATGGTTATTGTGCACACGGCTATTGACGCGGTTCATCCCCGCATACGCGGGGAACACGTTTTGCGACAAGTCCAACCCGATGTATATATCGGTTCATCCCCGCATACGCGGGGAACACGGATAGCTCTGGAACTTAACATCAACTCGTCGCGGTTCATCCCCGCATACGCGGGGAACACGCGTAACTATCAGAGACTGATTTATCAACAGTCGGTTCATCCCCGCATACGCGGGGAACACAAGACGGCCGTAACGACTGGGGTTCCCTGATACGGTTCATCCCCGCATACGCGGGGAACACATCAAAAGCAGCTGGCGAAAGCGGCCCGATAGCGGTTCATCCCCGCATACGCGGGGAACACAACTACATTGACGTTCAAATCCTTGAATAACTCGGTTCATCCCCGCATACGCGGGGAACACATTTTGTCGCCGGTTATCTCGCCTGCAAGTATCGGTTCATCCCCGCATACGCGGGGAACACGTCAGCGGACACAGGCGCACGGATCCGCCGCCCGGTTCATCCCCGCATACGCGGGGAACACCTAATCTTCCGCTGCGCATTTAACCTACCCAGCGGTTCATCCCCGCATACGCGGGGAACACCGGATTACCGCGAGACGTGGGGAGCCAATAACCGGTTCATCCCCGCATACGCGGGGAACACGGCCCCACGCAGTTCAGCTTTCAAATTGACTGCTGGTTCATCCCCGCATACGCGGGGAACACGGTGAGCCTGGCATGTCAACAATGCGTAACTGCGGTTCATCCCCGCATACGCGGGGAACACATTTTGGTTTCGGTTATTGCGTTAGCTGCGATCGGTTCATCCCCGCATACGCGGGGAACACTATAGTACATACTCGTTGCATTAGCAGACTGCCGGTTCATCCCCGCATACGCGGGGAACACCCGGCAAGATATACGCAAGACAACAGAGGGGGCGGTTCATCCCCGCATACGCGGGGAACACGTGTACCGCCTCGCATCGCGCTGCGCCAGTTTCGGTTCATCCCCGCATACGCGGGGAACACACCAGCAACGCATCAGCAAACTGGACTGTCAACGGTTCATCCCCGCATACGCGGGGAACACAATATCCGAAACCGCAGAGGCATCCGAAATAGCGGTTCATCCCCGCATACGCGGGGAACACAGTTGCCAGACACGCGCAAAAACGGCGCATCGCGGTTCATCCCCGCATACGCGGGGAACACGAGATATTGGAGTCGCTGGAAGCCGACCCGGTCGGTTCATCCCCGCATACGCGGGGAACACGGTAACGCAAGCGGCATTGACAGTTACCGCTACGGTTCATCCCCGCATACGCGGGGAACACGGAAGCGCCAGTACCTGTGTAGAGGTGCGTGCCGGTTCATCCCCGCATACGCGGGGAACACCCTTTTGTCCTACGCCGGGTTGCCGAGTATAACGGTTCATCCCCGCATACGCGGGGAACACCCAGCGACAACCGACAACCGCCTGTCTGCAAGCGGTTCATCCCCGCATACGCGGGGAACACTCAGTCCAGCGGGCGGTGATGCCACAAAAGAGCGGTTCATCCCCGCATACGCGGGGAACACTCTCACACACATCAAGGATAACCGAGCCTCGCCGGTTCATCCCCGCATACGCGGGGAACACGTTACGCTGCCCGATGTTGTAAAGGTGCGCGACGGTTCATCCCCGCATACGCGGGGAACACGGTAGGCAGCCAGCCGGCAGGATCGCGTGACCCGGTTCATCCCCGCATACGCGGGGAACACATAGAATTGAATTTTGCGGCGTAACCGACAATCGGTTCATCCCCGCATACGCGGGGAACACATCCGCTGCGCCGACATCGGGCGGCGGTCTAACGGTTCATCCCCGCATACGCGGGGAACACTTGCACATAGTCCGAACTCAGCCTGTCGATGTCGGTTCATCCCCGCATACGCGGGGAACACGTGATCCGGATTAAGCGCCAGTAGATAAGTGCCGGTTCATCCCCGCATACGCGGGGAACACTCTCAGAGTAACCAATTGTCTTTCAAAAAGAAATTTGGGCTCTGAAAATCTACCGATTTTGAATTGTCAGAGAGAGGGGTTTTCTGGAGGGCTAAAGGCAACCAAATGAAGTCCATCGAACTGCACAGGCAATCGACGGTTCTGACCCAGGGTTTGAAACTCATAGCCAGACTCGTGGCCGCTGGACCACGCCATGACAACGTTTCCGTCATCATGGCACTGGCTCAATTGGTCCCAAATCATTTCGCGGGTACGTCTTGATACATCACCTATATAGACACCGGCTCGTACCTCAAGTAGCCAGATTGCCATCCTGCCGCGCAGACGAGGTGGAACGTTTTCGGTGACAACGACGATAAAACTCATTATTGAGCCCTATGCCCTGCATCGCCAATACTCTCGGCGTTTGGTATCGCGGGAAGTACTGACTCAGGAGGAGCCTCAGGAGGTCTAATTTCGCCAGCAGCCAGCACATCTTCGATTAGCGGTATGATCTTGGTCAAAATCTTACTGGAGCGAAACATGTCTCTGCATGCCAAGCGAACTTCACGCTCAGGGTGCGCAGGGCTTTTGGCAGCGATCCGAAACGCCAGTGGTACTACCGTTTCAAATTTGTAGAGATCAGCAACATCATAAACAAATGACAATGGTTTGCCTGTGTGAATGAAACCAACAGCCGGCGCGTATCCTGCCGCGAGCACTGCGGCCTCCGTAATCCCGTATAGACAGGAAGTAGCAGAAGAGAGGCAACGATTGGGGAGATCCGCCGCATCCCACTTTTGACTGTCATAGTTTCGAGCGC
Source organism: Gammaproteobacteria bacterium (assembly GCA_947458495.1). Taxonomy (GTDB): domain Bacteria; phylum Pseudomonadota; class Gammaproteobacteria; order Pseudomonadales; family Pseudohongiellaceae; genus Pseudohongiella. The sequence continues at coordinate 3,396 of CANHAR010000024.1, forward strand.
GCCACTCTACACCATACTGTTTAGCGAGCAGCTTGTATGTCTCGCGAACCCTGGCGCCTTCGATTCCACGAAGCTGCTCCACACTGCGCCGATTTGGTGCCGGTTCACCAAAGCGTATTTCATACATTTTTCGCACAACCTTGAGACGCAGATCGTCATCCAGAGCTAACTTTGCCTGATATAGGAGTCTGTCGGCTCTTGCGCCACCAGGTTGCCCACTTGCATATAGTCGAACTCCGGACTCGCCTACCCATACCAGCAAGGTACCGACGGTGGAAGCTAAATGAACCGCTGAATGCGATACACGAGTACCTGGCTCCAGCATAATGCAAGCAACGGATCCAACTGGAATATGTACCCGGGTACCGATTTTATCTATGACAACAAATGCGCCATCCAGAACATCGATCTGTCCATATTGAACAAAAATCATGGACACCCGATCTTTCATAGGCAGCGGTTTAAGGGCAGGAAGCATCTGAGCACTGGCCATTACTAGTCCTCCACACGATTTTCCTGCAGTCTATTATTGCCACGATGGATCAGTATTCTCATTTGCCGAATAGCCAGCTCATTCAATTTCTTCAAGCGCGCAGACTGAGGGAATCCTTCCTCAATGAAATGAGCATTCATAGACTCGAGGTTAGCCAGACAAACCAGCTGCGACATATTGGCATGATCACGGATATTTCCTGACAATGAAGGATTTTCATCACGCCATTGCCGGGCAGTGACACCAAACAAGGCAAGGTTCAAAATGTCCGCCTCACTCGCATAGATTTGATTGATTTGCTGGGGCGTCAATTGGTCCGGGATCAGATTTTCTCTGATGGCATCGGTATGAATCAGGTAATTGATCTTTGCCAGGTTTCTGCGAATATCCCAACCAAGCTGTTTAAACTCGTGCTCCTTCAGTCGCTGGAATTCTTTGATCAGATAGAGTTTGAATTCGACTGATATCCAGCTCGCAAACTCAAAGGCGATGTCCTTTTGTGCATAGGTGCCGCCATACCTGCCTGATTTGGACGTCAAACCAATCGCTTTGGTCTGCTCAATCCATTGTTTTGGTGTCAAGGTGAAACTGTTTAGACCCGCTTGTTTCCTAAACCCATCGAATTCGATGGGTTTAAAATCAGGATTGTTCAATTGCTCCCAAACCCCAAGGAATTCAATGGTATTGCGATTACGCAACCAGTTCCCAACGATGATATCCGTACGCTCCGGGTTCTTGTAACGAGCAATGTCAGTGATAGATATATACTCAATAGTCTGCTCGGCATAAGTCTTTATTTCTTGTTCCAGCACCTGCAACCTGGCTTTCATTCCCTGTATTTGCTCCTTGTTGTGCACAACTACACTCATTACAACCGCTTAATAAGTAATAGCCCACAGCCGAATCCTTTGCTATGTCCGATGCCAGACAACAATGCCCGTTTTAAAAGTTCAGCATTGGCGACTTGTGCTATTCCCTGATAGTCCAGCGTCGAAAACCGTATAGCAGACCCTTTGCGTGTCAGCCGCTGTTGTTGATATCCATTTTGCAAAACACTCTCAGTTTTTATTTGCAAGCCCCACTGCGTCGCACGGTCCAACAACCATGTCTTTCCCGCCAGCTCCAGAGCAGAAGACAATCCCGTATCAGAGTCTGGGCTTACTGAACGTTTTGCGTCCATTAATACATCATGACGCCGGGAGCGGCCGCTCTCATCACGGCGACTGACTGTCGGGTTAGTTCTCAAATCAAATCGAACCAACTCTCCCTCTTCGAGGAGGGGCATGTAGGGTTTACTTTGTATTTGAAATAGTCCGGAGTCAGATTGTGGAGCCCGCGCTGAAACCACATAAAAAGAGCGTTCATCTTCCAGGCGCCGAAACACAAAGTCTCTCTGCGCCCCATCTCCAGGGAACAGTTGCCAGATTAAGGCATGATCGCGATAAAGTTGCCCGTGTCTGGCCAGATCACGCAGCCATTCATTCTGAGTTGGGCTCGCAATAAGACGAACATGTGAGAAGTAGTGATTCATGGCTCCTTGACCTCCTTTAACGCGACCCACTCGCGCCGCGGCGTAAATTGCCAGCGTTTGCGCGACAGAGGTTGGTCGTGGCGCCAACTGTCAAAATCCGCATCCATTCCGGCTATCATGCCATCTTCCCAGTAGTAACGGACAGCGTCTGGCCTGAATGCCCGACGATCATGCTGGTTGGGCCAAAGTTGATTGGTGTGCCTCTTGTCTGCCAGCGCAAGCATGGAAGGAAACTCAACGCCATCCAGTGCATCACGCAGATTTCTTACCGACATAATTTGCGGCATCAACGGTACTGCCAACGGACATGATTTACGCCCAAGATACAACGGAAAAAAAGGGGCTCGGAGAGCGCTCGCTAATGACATCAAGTCCGCTGGAGCACCGTCCAATTTCTCAACTGCCACGATCGCCATGCTGTCGCAGCGATACTCCCGAGTAGACAAAATAGTACCCAATGTGTCAGCAGACATTTCCTGTCGGCGAGTCCGAAAATAAGATTTACGCGCTTGAATGCCAGTCTGAATCGTATGGTAGTCCCGTAGCGGTGTGCCTACACACTCCAGTCTGATTCCAAATCGGTAGCCGTGGTTTAAAGCAAGCTGGCCTTTGTCGTCATCTCGCCTGATGCCTAACGCAGCACCGAGCAAACCCAGAAGAGCAGATCGAGATGGATGCACAGATGAATGTCGGGTCTCTCCAACAGCAATCTCGCCCCAGCTGGCTAATGGGCCGTAGAGTCTCATTAACAGAAAATCGGTCATGGATCACTCCGTAGCAACAAACTCAAGAATCTCAGCCAATGAGCCTTCGCCGTTTAGGACGTTGAGTTGCTTACGCTGGTCAGCGCAGGCGCCATAGACTTTATCCATGTTGTCACGCACACGTTCCAGCACCTCTACAGCTTCGTCGCTGTAGTCGGAACCACTCACTGGTTTGACGAATGCCAGTGATAAGGATCGTGGTTGTTGACTCCCTTTTTCTGCCAGAACGTAGTGTGCATAGGCCCGGCTTGCGAAGCTGTTCTGTTTGCCACTTGGACCAATTTTGACTGCTGCCTCAGTCAATGCTTTTAACGCTTTTTGAGTCAGATCCTCGTCGCCGCCAAGATTTCTTTTCAGCAGATCACGGTCAATACACAGATACTGATAGAAAACTGCGGCAGCGAAACCGGTTTCACCGATATGGGCAGCACCTGCTTCATTGATATTCAAGTCATCTACAGCCGTAAAATAGTCGTCCTCAATCGCAGAGGCGTGCACGCCTATTGCGTGAGCTACCTGCACTGCGGCGTCAGCGTTATGTTCCGCTTTGGATGCCAGCATTCGTCCGAACATGGCGATATCAACGGCTGACTGAGTGTGAAGCAGCGTATCCAGCTCTTCGTCGCTGGGGCCGCGCTTTTCACGTGTCAATGTAGCAACAAGTTCATGAAGGCTTGCTCTTTCCTCGGGTGCAATGTGAACTAACTGCTCGATTTCGAGAGGTTTGTCTTTTTTCACGGCGCCATAAACTTTTGCAATCTGACCGGCCCAATCCAGTGCAAGTTTTTCGCTCACTCCGGATGCAATTAATGCATTGTAAGCCTCAGCTCCAAGTCTTTTAGTCCGCGTCCCAATCGATCCCGACAAACTTTGCTGAAAAATTTCAGATGTCCGCCATGCTCTTTTTAGGCTCTGCGAAGAAATTCTCAAGCGCTCTATGCCACCCAGCCGTGCAGTTTTAGGATTGCCAAGGTCGTCGCGGTTCAAATTGGACGGTGGGTAAGAAGTTAGTAGATGTAGTTGCACAAAACGAGTCATTTGTTTATCTCCTTGTTAAATTCTGGTTCTTCTGCGGCATTACGATCTTTATTGCTCAGGTAGTAGTCATAAGCCCAATGGAATTTGACACTACTGCTGGCATTGCCCGTAGTTCTGCCTTGTTCGTCAAGCCAGCTCAATAAATCGTCAGCGAGGCATGCCACATCGGCTTTACACCCAGCGAGTTGAACCGCTCTGCAAAACTGGTTAAACGAATCATCAGGTGTAGTGCTGCGTTGTAGCGCCTTGAAACGTAGCTCGCTCATCTTTATTCGATCATTGCCAGCACCATAACCAAGTCGCCAGGCAAGAGTCTTGTCGTCATCGACGTTTTCCTTTACCAGTGCAAGCGCTCCCGCAACCCAGGCTATGTGTTCATAACTCGATGCTTGATCTGGCAAAAAACCTTTTTCTCCGTTCAAGGACACCAGTCTATTGGCGAGCATCAGCACCGAAGGTTGCGCTAAAAGTTCATCTGCAGTTCTGCATCGTCTCAACTGCGCCCGCTCACCGCGTCCCATGCCTGAAAGTTCGCCGGGCAATGCCGCATCTTCCGGCCCTCTTGGTTGCAGAGCTCGCCACCAACTAATTACCCAACGCTGTTGTGCTTCGTTAAGTTTCCGCTTTCTCGGTCTCATGCTTTCTCCTTTTTAAGCTCGCTGGCAATTTTCCAAAGAGGTTTGATTGCTTTTCCGCTGCTCAGCTCTTTGGCCAGATCAGCACGCGCTTTTACTACACGTTGTAAGTCAGTGTGTTCAATAGGCCCACTTAACGCCCAATGATCAAATAGTCCCAGCGCCAAGCCTCGTGTTTCATGCAACCAACGACGGAATACTTGTGCCAGCTCGTCATCACTTTCGAAATCCAGCTCGCTCATGTTTCTCAGCACGTCATAAAACAATTTTTCCGAACTCTGCCAAAAACTCTGGTTGACCACAGGTTCGGAGCCCGCATCGCCAGGTCTACGAAACCAGGCGGCCTTTACTTGTTTGTGGAGCATGCTGGCCATGTCGTTTGCTGAATCCAGAATCAGTTTTATATTTTTGGTGAACAGTCGCTGGTTATGTGGGCTCACACGGTGGACAGGGAGGGTACTGTCGTACCAGCAAAGGGCCTTCATGTTTGACATGTCATACCCAAAACACCACAGACGCACGTCAGGTCTTTGAACCTTGCTGATGAAGTGCGATACAACATGGGCTGCATCTGGCTGATGTTCATCGTTTCCAAGCACAAGCCCCAGCCAATCACGGTAACCTCGACCTGCATGTCGTCCTTTGATTGATAGCGGTGGTTTTTCTCCCTTTGCATCCAGGCTGTAGGGGGTTAAAGGATGTAGCCACGTGCCGGTGTAGTTGGTCCCGCCGTGCCGAGTGAGGTATTGGCGGATCAAGCGTATGTGAGTTGCGCCGCAGACTGAGCAATCGCCAACAATCGACGTTGACGCATCAAGGCGAATGCGCCTAGGCATACTCCAGTAGGCCTGTAATGGATGGACTGAATCGGGCGGGGTTTCTCTGCCGCCTTGGTCATCGCTGGTTCGGGTGGTTGCCATCCAGGGCAAAATGTCGCTGAGCGTTTTAACAGCCGAAAATGTTAGAGCATCAAGAGGTAAGACGTTCAGCCAAACTCGTTGCCATAATGTTGCGTCAGCTTGTACGGGTACCAGCAGCGTTGTCAGTGGGCCTCCACCGCGCAGAGAGGTACGAATGCCGCGCCCGCCTGAAGGGGCATTTAACTGTAGAGTCAGCAATGCTTGTGCAAAACAGCTTTCACACATGCCGTGATCTGGATCGGGTTTGTTGAAGTACAAATTACTGGATGAACCGGCATCTATTAGGAGATCCAATACTGATAGGTGGTTAACCTGCTCTGGCAAATTCAAATCCTGCATAAAAGCAGCCCCGTCGTTTTCTAAAAAAAACGCATCTCTGAGCGGCTCAAAAGCAGCAGTTAACTCTTCTTCAGTGGGCGCTGTCTCGTACCGCTCTCGCCACTCTTCAATATCTTGCGGCGCGTAAGCGGTCTGGAGCAAGCCGATGAGGAATTGATAGGTCGCGCCGTGAAAGTCTGGACGAGAGGATCTAATGTCCTGCAAAGAGTCAAATCCAAGTTGTACCGGGGAGAAGTCAATTGAGTTCCCCAAGAAGCCAACTCCTGATAGCCAGTTGTCTCGAATCAAGTCCATTATCAGTCCCTATCAATTCGTATTGAAAACCGCACACGCTTTATGGTTTTATCTCTTGAAATAGCAAGTAGAACGAAAAATCTTAATAAAATCAGTATAAAAACCCCGAAGACAGTTGCTTCAACCCACCAATTCAGGCCTAGCCAAGATAACCAAGTCATACGAATCTCCTCGCATAAAGACATCAACGAGGGGAGTAAAGCATCAAAAATACAAAACAACAAGTTATTATTAAGGCTTGTTAGTTTTTTAATCGGAAATTGCTCTACTAAGCTAAGTTATGCTGCGCTATCATCTCCGCGGCCGTTTCCCTATCACGAGGGATGAACCGGCTTGGTAGTTATTACCAAAGTGTTCCCCGCCCCTGCGGGGATTTGAGGACACGGACGTCTTCTGAGTGGCATTCACAACATGAACCCCAAGGTACGGTCATATTGCGCTTGCAAGATTCTTCCACGCTTGTCCTGCACCAAGCCGACTAACACCCTGTCGTTTTCAACTAACGGCAATACAAAAGCAGGTTCCTCTAGCACGCGATAACGCGCACGCAACTGCTGTATTGCGCCATCAAACTTGAACTCCCAATCCGGAGCTAATGTCTGTATCTGCGACGCGTTGATACGGACCGCCGACTGCTCCCACGGATAGTTTTCATCTGCGCACAATGGCTGCAAGCGATCATTGACCCACTTTGCCAGATAAACCGTTAAAGTTTCATCGCCCAATCGGGTAGGCACAGCATAATCCTCGTACCAGCGCCCACTGCTGTCTATGCAATAGCCTTTATCCAACTTCAGCGCGTTAAAACATGCCTGACTTTGCATCGCCAGGTCTTCGCCTAATTGTTTTTGAGTAGCCTTCTGAAGTTGCTCGGGCACCTGATTAACATCAGTTCCGTAGACTGCTTCAACAAGTTGTCGTACCGAACCACACTCACCCGGTTCTCCAGGAGAGACAATGCACTTGGACTCGCTCAATGCTTTTGTGCTTAACCACAATTTTCCAGAATCGGGGTAGACATACGACGCTTTGGGAAACATGGCGGAGTACCAGTCGGCAGCCGGGCTATCATTGAGTTCTGGTGTCAATAAATACAATACAGGGGCATCTCTCTGTTCAATACTTGTGTTTGAAGGATCGCCATTCTTAGTGCGTGCATGGCGTTGCAATCGCCCTGCACGCTGGATTAGAAGATCAACAGGTGCCAGGTCTGACACCATCACATCCATGTCAAAGTCCAGACTTTGTTCAAGCACCTGTGTTCCGATCAGAACCTTTCCGGCTCTCTGCGCGCCAGTTGAGTGCTTTCCAAAACTGGCAAGGACCTTGTCTTCTATATGTAGCCGGTCAGCCATGGCATACCGACTGTGGAACAACATTAAGTCTGCAGATGGTAAACGATCTGACAGCAACCCATGAGCGCGTCGAGCGTCATCTACTGTATTGCGAATCCAGCAAACACAGTTACCTTGCTGCGCTGTGGCCACAATCAAGTTGAGTACATCAGCTTCATTGTGCAGCATTGCTACGCTGACACGGCGTTTGACTTGCGCACGTGTTTCACACGCATGACTAAGGATGTCTTGCCCGACTCGGGTGGCAAGTGGATATCGATTGTCGTTCAGTTCTGTTTCGGTTGTTGCTCCCAATCCGTTGCGATAAGCATCGAGCAGTTCTTGTCGTGTGTTTATCGGCAATGTTGCTGACAGAAGCACAGCGCTTCCACCTTGCCGCGCATGAGCATCCAACAAGGTTTTTAACAGTGTCATCATGTATGTGTCGTAGGCATGAACCTCATCCACTAGCAACACTTTGCCAGATAGCCCTAACAGTCTTAAAGACTGATGTCGTGCTGGCAGAACTGCCAGTAGTGCCTGGTCAAGGGTTCCCACCCCAATTTCAGCCAGCAACGCCTTTTTACGATTGTCCGCTAACCACGTATTACATTGCACGCTGGCCGTTAGTTCGTCTGAACGGTAACAATGATCATCGGTCTGAGAGTTGAGGACACTATTCCGGAAACCATCAATTAGTTGACGTGCACCATGAGAGAGTATCAAGGAAGGCTCAGTGTGAGGTTCGTAGAATTTTCGGTAGACGCTGCCAACTCTCTGGTACATTTGGTTGGCCGTGGCCATACTTGGTAAGGCGAAATACAAACCATGCGCCCGGCCAGCTTGCATCAATCGTTGAGTCAATATTAGTGCTGCTTCTGTCTTGCCTGCGCCGGTGACATCTTCTAGCAGAAAAAGTTGTGGCCCTTCTTCAAGCTCCACTGACGATGCATAAATCTGCAATGGCGTTGGCCCACTAAGGTAGTCAAACATCTGTTGCGGGTTGGTCCATAACCGGACTGATTGCGATTGCAGCCCGGCAGCAGAAATTGATTGTTGAGCGCGGGCGAGCGTCTGGATCCAATATTCGGACAGCGGTAACGGCGCACTTTGATAGTGAAAGAAGTTTTGATTAGAGCCTAGCCAATCTGCGAGCACAGCAAGGCCAGCTAAACGCCAGGCGTGTTTTTTCAAAATGGCGACTTGTCGGCGGTCAGGCGCCGGCAGCTCAGCATCTAGCAGAAATTTCCCGACCTCGGCTACGAATTCCTTGGCTGCAACACAATCGTCCGTGACAAAGTAATCGCTGTAATCGAGTGGAATTAGTCCGCCTCCACCCACTTCTTCTGGGGGTTTGCCATGATGACCCACAACACTGCGTATCCATATCGCCCAGAATTCATGATCCGGGCACGGCAGATCTCCGGGGAAATCTTCGGAAAGCTTCTGGCACCAAATTAACCAACCCAGTGTGTCATGCCGTCTGTCGTAAGTTTTGCGATTATCCGGAGGGACAAGATCAGGAGAGAGATTCGGAACGATGTTTTGAAATGCTCGTGCAAACTTGCCCAAGTCGTGTAGCGCGAGAAAAAAGACAAATACACGTTCGATCTGAGCCTTTGTCCAATTCAGTTCTTCTGCTAACCGGGACATAGAGAACTGAGGAAGTGCCAGAAGCAGTTGACCACAAGCAGCGACGTCCAGAGAATGGAATGGGAGTAAATGATAGCGTTCGCCACCGAGATCATCAGGTTGCGCTTTGCCCCAGTAGCGGTAGTAAGTTCTAGTCATTGTCGTCCGATTCTTGCTCGATGCAATACAATTTAGGCAAACCTTCTCATTTGTTGGCGAAAGAAAGCTAAAAAAACTTAACGGTCAATATATCCAATACAGTAGACAAAACATGTCCTGTATATAAATACAGTTATATCAGGGTTTTTGAAGTACGTTAAGCCCGTCTTGCAGCCGAGAAATCAAACTACGGCGCAAGCTAAGCGGGCTTTCGACAATAAGCTCTGGCACGTATCTCATCAGGTCGCGTACCAACTCACGCTCATCGTTGTACTGAAAACTAAGCACATAGTCATCGCCATCCCATCGGCCGACTTGTTTTGGATGCCACTGTTGCATGGAGATCTCTCGTGCAATTGCTTTTTGAAACCGCAGCGTTGCCGTGTGAACGCCCTTTCCGGCGAATATTCCGTAACTGCCAGAAAAATGCTCCTCTCTTTCTTGTCGGGGAACGATGTGTGCGGGTTGGTTGTTCTCGGTTTGGATGATGCGATCTATGCGCGCGAGACTGAAACTGCGTATGGCGTGCTGTTTATGGCACCACGCGTCCAGATACCAGTTATCGCGATAGTAAAGCAGGCTCTGTGGGCTAACGGTGCGCGTGCTGGTCTTGTTGTTGAAATTTGTGTAAACGATGGTGATCTGTTGGGAGCGGAGAAGCGCGTCTCCAACCCGCAGAAAGATGTCATTTGGTATGGTGCGGTGTCCAAGCGGGAGCACCTTGATGCGATCCATTAACGACTTTGGGTGGATTTTTCGGGTTTTCAGTAGCTTGTGAACTTCATGTTCGATGGCTTTAAGTTCTTCATTCAGAAGGCCGTTGCCAAATTTCTCCAGAACATGCAGTAGCAGGGCCATTGATTGAAGTTCTGCTGCCGTTAACCAGAGTCCTGGTAGCTGGAAGAGCTGATTCGGCGCATTGACGTATGCCCAGCCTCTGCCTTGCACGTAGTCCACGGGCGCAGAGAAGTAATCCCGCAATGAATCGATCAGGCGCCTTACGGTCTTGGGCGTGCACTCGAGCTTCTCTGCGAGCGTGCCTATCTGTATGGGCTGGCGGTGAGTTGTGAACAGTTGATGCAACTGTTGCATCCGGTCGAGTTTATCCATGTATCTTCCATGACATGCGTTATTGCTACGTAAACTAAAGCAAGGGGTGACACCTTGTCACCCGTTGCCTCAGGTGTTTGTCCCCTTAATTCAACACCGCCTCATACACCACGCGCTGTGCGGTGTTGTTATCAAACGTTACACCGCGCGGGCCACCGCGGCGCTGCTCCATGTAGATCATAAAAAATTCGTTTTCCGGATCAACCACAAACAGTGTTCCGCCGATGCCGCGCCAGCCGAAATTGTGCGCGCCGTCGGGGTTGCTGGGATCCACAGGCTGCAGGTGGAAACCCATGCTCCAGTCGCCGCGGTCGCCGTAGAAAAAGAACTCGCGCGACACGTCGGGGGTGATGCGTTTTTCTTGCATCAGCGCCAGGGTTGCCGGCTCGAGGATGCGCGCGCCGTTGTATTCGCCGCCTTGCAGCAGCATCTGTGCAAAACGTACGTAGTCTTCGGTGGTGGAGTTCAGACCGCCGCCGCCGGAGAGTTGTGGGCGCACGATGGTGTTGTCGGCCATGTCGCCATGAATGGGTTCGGCGATGCGTGCTGCTTTGGCAGCGGGTACGTAGAAGGTGGTTTCATCCATGCCCAGCGGCTCAAAAATACGCTCGTTAAGGATGGCGTCCAGTGGTTTGCCGGCGGCGACTTCCAGCACCGCACCCAGCACGTCGGTGGAGTGGCCATAGTGCCAGGCGCTGCCGGGCTCAAAAAACAGCGGCAGCTTGCCGATGCGCTGTGCCACTTCCAGGTTGGTCAGGCTGCCATCGCCGGGAATCTGCGCGGCATAGGATTTTCCCAGGTCGGTATCCGGAGAAAAAATCGCCTGAATCAAACCGGACTTGTGGGTCAGCAGGTGTTCAACGGTCATCACAGTCTGTGCTGGAGTCAGCGCGCCGGTTTCTGAGTTGACGACCTGCATATTGCTGAATTCGGGGATGTATTTGCTGACGGGGTCGGACACTGACAGCAGGCCGTCTTCGACCAGATCCATGGCGGCAACGCTGACAATGGGTTTGGTCATGGAGTAGATGCGGAAGATGGTCTGTGCATCTATTGGTGTGTCGTCGCCTGGCCCTTGAGTGCCGACGCTTTCCAGCAGGGCAACGCCGTCCTGGTTGCCGACCAGCAGCAGTGAACCTGCCAGATGACCGCTGGCCACCGCTTCTTGCATGCGCGCTTTGATGTTGGCAATTTCAGCGCTGGTGATGCCGAGGGCACCGGAATCAATCATGGTGATGGAGTTGTCGGTTTGCGCTGTGGCCAGGCCGGCGCCGAACAGCAACCCTGCGCCTGCTAAAACGGCGGCTGCCAAAGGTCTAAATGCAGCTGGTTTAAATGCCAAAGGTCTAAATGCAGCTGGTTTAAATCCTGATGATGTTGAAAAAATGCGGCGGTGTTGCATGGCGGTTTCCCCTGCCTTTGTTTTTAAGTGCCCCGATCATAATCCAGCCCCTATGCCGACACAATGCAGCGGTGACTTTGGCCGTGCTAGTATGCCAGCATTCCAAAAAAGACCATTAAAAGGCCTGCGACATGAAACTGATCTTGAAACTGATTGCCGGAATTACGCTGGGTATTGTGCTGGGGTTGTTTGCGCCGGAGTGGATTACCCGCATTCTGATCACCGTCAAAGCGTTGTTTGCGGAACTGTTGTTTTTTACGGTTCCGCTATTGATTCTGTTTTTTATCACCAGTGGCATTGCCGCATTGCCGCACAAGTCAGGTCAGTTGCTGGGGCGCTCGCTGGGGCTGGCCTATGTGTCAACCTTGTTGGCGGGATTCATGACCTTTGTGGTTGCGTCGGTTGTGGTGCCGGCCTGGACCAGTCCGTCCGCGGCGCTGGATGCCGGGCAGGCGCTGACATTGACGCCTTATGTGTCGGTGATCGTGCCGCCGGTGTTTAATGTGATGACGGCGCTGTTGATGGCGTTTGTGTTTGGACTGGGCATTGCCGCAACCGGCGCGCAGTCCTTGCAGCAGTTATCGGATCAGGGCCGTGACCTGATTCAGTGGCTGCTGATCAAGGCGATCATTCCCATGTTGCCTGTGTATATTGCCGGGGTGTTTGCGGAGATGGCGGCGGCCGGTACGGTGTTTGTGACCCTGCGCAGTTTTGCGATTGTGCTGGGCATGGCGGTGGTGCTGCACTGGGTGTGGATTACGCTGCTGTTTGTGTTGGCAGGGATACGCATCGGACGCTCTCCGCTGGCGCTGCTGCGCAACATGATGCCGGCTTATTTCACTGCGCTCGGCACCATGTCCAGCGCCGCGACCATTCCGGTGTCTTTGCAGTGCAGCAAAAATAACGGTGTCAGTGAGGATATTGCCAACTTCACGGTACCGCTGTTTGCCACTGTGCATCTGTCCGGATCCACCATCACCATTGTCAGTTGTGCGGTTGCGGTGATCAGTATGCAATCCAATATGGAGATTCCGCCGCTCTCACTAATGGTGCCGTTTATTCTGACCTTGGGCGTGGTGATGCTGGCCGCGCCGGGTGTGCCGGGCGGTGCGGTGATGTCGGCAGTCGGTTTGCTGGGCAGTATGCTGGGGTTTGGTGAAAGTGCGCTGGCGCTGATGATTGCGCTGTATCTGGCGCAGGACAGTTTTGGTACCGCCTGCAATGTGACCTGTGACGGTGCGCTGGCGCTGATGCTGGATGAGCAGGCCAAGCGCTGACAGGTTGAGGGGCTGACAGGTTTGTCTGCTGACAGGTTTACGTGTCAGCCGACAGTTTATTGGGCGCTGGCATTGCCAATGGTGACTGCGGTCAGCAAGATGTTTTTGGCCGTGCGCTCCATCACCGGGATGTCCGCCCACTCATCCGCAAAACCCCGCCGTCCGCCGCGCTCGCTGGCAATACCGATTGACAGCGTGCCGCCGGCAATCGATACATTCAAGTTGGCAGAGCCGGCGTCGGACAAGGTCGGATTGCTGCCCAGATAGTTTGAAATCGCAATCGAGTTTTGCACCAGCGGGCTGTCGAGCGCGCCTTCAATCTGACCGGGCGGGGTTTTGGAGACTTCCTCCATCTCAAAATCAATGCCCAGTTCTTCTGTCACCTGCGCCAGAATGGCCTGCACTTTATGCTCCATCGATTCAATGTGCTGCGGGTCCAGCGAACGCACATCCAGTGAGAACCAGCCGGTCTCCGGTTTGTGGTTAAACACCGCGCCGCTGTTGATTACGGCAACGTTCAGGCGTGTGCGGCGGTGCTCAAATTCCTGTGGTTCGGTGATCTGCAGAATGCGATCAACGGCGCGGGCAATGCCCTGATTCACATTGGGTAAGCCGCCATTCAGTGTATGACCGGCGGGGCCATGGGCGTGAATGCGCCACCAGTGAATGCCAAGGGCACCATAACTGATGCTGTTGCCTTCGCCGAGTATGTCCACAAACGCAAACGCTGTATCCCGGTAATCTGCGTACAGGTCGCGCATCCCGCGCAGACCGGTTTCTTCTTCTGCGACCGCAGCAAACACCAGGTCATGCTCGGGCTCAAAACCCTGATCAATCAGCGCCTTGGCTGCCGCCAGCATGGCAATGGTGGTCAGCGAGGTATTGGTGCCGGGGCCAACCACGCGCTCGCCATCAATGACGGGCAGGGTGCCGGCCTCGCGCTGATGTTCGGCAACCGTGGCCAGATCGTCCAGTGTGGAGACAAACACCAGCGCTTGACCGGACGTGCCCGGTATCGTGCCAATGACGTTGGGGCTGTTGGTGATGTGAACGTTTTGCAGGCCAATGTCGCGCATCAACTGGGCAACTGCAGCGGCACGTTCATGTTCTTGTCCGGAAGGGGAAATGATGCCGCCGATGTCGACCAGCTGCTGCGCTGCCACCAGGCGGGTGTCGGTAATCTGTTGCAAGGCCGCCTGCACTGCGCGGGTGTTGAGTGCTTCATCCAGTGCACGCGGTTGTGCAGTCAACGAAAAACTCGCTGTTATCAAAGTGCAAAACAAACTACTGACAATAAGGCGATTCACGTGGTTATTCCTGTGTGGCAAATGTTAAATCCGTTCCCCGGCCGATGCAGGGTACAAACAAAAGTAGGTACAAACAAAAGTGGTTACCAAGCAAAGCAGTGGCTCAGCGATGATACAAGAACCCGGCTTCTCAACAACAGCGCGGATGCAGCCGCACACCCTGCTCGGTTATACTGCCGCGGCCGCTGGCTAACGCCATTGCTCAAATCAACACATCAAATCTGTCCGAGAATTAATTATGGAACGTCTTATTGAAACCCTGATGCTGCGCTCTCGATGGTTGCTGGCGCCGGTTTATCTGGGCCTCAGCCTTGCCTTGATTGCGCTGATGATAAAGTTTTTTCAGGAAGTGCTGTACTTGTTCGCCAACATCCTCACCTCAAGCGAAGCAGAGGTGATTCTGATTGTGCTCGCCTTGATTGACATTGCACTGGTCGGCGGCCTGCTGGTCATGGTGATGATGAGCGGTTACGAGAATTTTGTATCCGAGCTCGATACGCAGGATGGTGAAAAGCTCAGCTGGCTGGGCAAGATGGATGCTTCCTCGCTGAAAATGAAGGTTGCCGCGAGTATTGTTGCTATCTCGTCGATTCACCTGTTAAAGGTGTTCATGAATATGCAGAACACTAACGCTGACATGTTGTTCTGGTATGTGATTGTCCACCTCACCTTTGTGGCATCTGCGTTTGCGATGGGTGCGCTGGATCGAATCTCACGACAATAAATTAACTTATAAAGACTCGCCGACCCTGTTGTAACTGCGTTGTCTGCGCGGTTCACTCAGAAGCTGTAGGTCGGCGCGTAAGGTACCCCATCAGCCTCTGCGCGGCGTGCTCCGGCCAGAATACCTGGCATGGCATAGTTGCCTTCGTGACAGGCATACTCGTAAATGGGCTCATCAGTTTTGTTCATGGGCATAATGCCGCTCCATGGCTGACTGTAGTTTTCCGCATCGGTGACGGTGAATTCATACTGAATGACCTCGTCACTGATACGGGTGAAACGTTCCACCACGTGCATCTTGCTGGATGCGTAAAAACGGTGGGTCAGCGACGAGCGGAAACTTTGCTGCGGGTGAAAGTTGGTGGTCTCCACCACCAGCGTGTTGCCCTCGTAGTAACCAATCGAGTCGCCCATCCAGTCGTAGGTGGGCGGTTCTCTGAATGACTTTCCCAGCCTGACAATGCGCGCGTCGTGATTCATCTCCGCCAGCAGCACCACGTAGTCTTTATTCTGGATGATCTGGGTATTGTTGTTATAGGAGACGGGCAGTTTGGGCGGGCCTGCCGTTGAACCAAAACCGATCACGCAACGCTCACCCGTTGGGCGTACTTCCGGGCCGTCGTAGCCCTCGCTGATTTCCATCATGGTCTGGTGATTGAGTCGTCCGGTGTTGTTGTAGGGCAATTTGCCGTCGGGCGGATCGATGAGGATGGAGCTGCGAATCTCGCCATTAACACGAATCAGGCGCTCACCGGGATCCATCCAGAAGTTGTTGTAACCTCCCACATTCACGCCCTCGCGTGGCGGCGCCCGGCTGGGATCGCTGGGTGCGCTGGCAGCCTCGTTGCGGGCCTGGACAGTGGATTCAAATTGCAGGGCTTCTTCTTCGGTGAGCACCAGTTGGCCGTTGTAACGGTCGGGGCGTTCAAGCGTGGTTTGTGTGGCGATTGACCAGGTGCCTTGCAGGTCCGGGACTCCCCACTCGGTGCGCGCCGGCTCGTATGCAGCCTGGGCGCTGACCGGCGTCCCTATCAGCCCGCCTATCAGCCCCCAGATCACTCCGCCGAGGGCAGTCATTGCTGTTAATGTCAGGCTTAGAACAAGTCGATGAATCTGCATACGGTTGCTCCTGTCATTATTATTGTTGAGTCTTGTTGTTTTTTACTTCACTGCTGTTAATTCAATCTGTTTACTTCGTGGCCTTTTGTTTTGCCGACCAGGCAAAGTGCCTGGCCAGTTCTGCATCTTGCCGCAGTTGTTCGATGCAATTGAATTGCCGCGCCAGCGTCATTTCATCATATAGGGCGTGAATGCCTTTGTGGCAGGTGCGACAGATAAAAATACCTTCATTCAACTGCTCGCGGCTGTAATTCTTTTGAAAATAGCTGCGCCGGTGTACTTTACGCGGTATCAGGTGATGGAAGGTCAGTGCCAGTTCCCGATAACACAGGCAGCAGATATCCGGGCGCTTATGCCGGGAATTTGCTGAAGCACTGTCGGAAAACGGGTCTGTACTCATATCAGGTTTTTACGTCACAACTCAGTGTCGGGTTTACATGAACAACACATCAGGCACCACTTCAGGCACCACTTCAGAGAACACCTCAGAAAGCCTATCTACGGCATCGGCGGTAGACGACTGTGCACAGGTTATCCATGAAAGCTGGCAGCGTCGCGTAGCCAGTTTGTCGGAGCATGTCACAGAGCAAGGTCGCACCGTGTCAGAGGTGTTTGAATTCCGCGAAATTGTCTACGGCAGCGATGAGTACAAAACCACACTGGCGCTGCGTCATCAGATTCTGCGCGAGCCTCTGGGTCTGAATCTGTGGCATGAAAACCTCAGTGTGGAAATAGACCAACGGCACTTTACTCTCTGGCAGCGAGCGGGTTCACTGACCGGGAGTGATAACAGCGCAGCGCAGCTGTTGGCCTGTGTTGTCATCGTGCCTAAAGGTCTGGGCTGGGTAAAGCTGCGGCAAATGGCTGTCAACAGCCGCTTCCAGCGGCGCGGCCTTGGGCAGCGTCTGATTGCAGCGGTGGAAGACATTCTGGTTAACGAAGGTGTTAAACAGATTGAATTAAGCGCCAGAGAATCTGCCGTTGCGTTTTATCAGGCCAGTCACTATGGGTGCGAAGGCCCGGCCTATGTTGAGGTAGGCTTGCCGCACCAACGCATGACAAAAATGTTGAAACCCACGGTTAAACCAACCAACAACAGGGAACAGAAATGACTATTTTGAAACGATGTCGAACACTGGTAGCCGCTGTATGGATCACGGCGATGGCTGCCTCGGCAGCGCACGCGGATGTCTGGGACAGCGCCACTCACGGTTATGCAGACAACAATGGCGTGCGCATTCATTACGCCACGGTGGGTGAAGGGCCGCTGATGGTGATGATTCATGGTTTTCCGGATTTCTGGTACAGCTGGAGTCACCAGATGGAAGGATTGCAGGATCAGTACCAGGTCGTGGCCATCGACCAGCGTGGTTACAACCTCAGCGACAGTCCTGCCGGTGATGA
>CANHAR010000025.1 GCA_947458495.1 Gammaproteobacteria bacterium
TGCATCCTGAGCACAGCACACGCCTACGGCAAAACTGCAACCTTTATGCCCAAGCCACTGGTTGGTGACAACGGTTCAGGCATGCACGTTCACATGTCCCTGTCCAAAGATGGCAAAAACACATTTGCGGGCGATGGCTACGCTGGTCTCTCTGATACTGCGCTGTACTATATTGGCGGCATTATCAAACACGCGAAGACACTGAACGCCTTTGGTAACGCGTCTACCAACTCGTACAAGCGACTAGTAAAAGGTTTTGAGGCTCCGACACTGTTGGCCTACTCGTCACGCAACCGTTCTGCATCCATTCGTATTCCTTACATTCTGGGCGGCAACCCACGCGCCATCCGTATCGAAGTGCGTTTTGGCGACAACACTGCCAACCCTTACCTGTACTTTGCCGCGCTGCTGATGGCAGGTCTGGACGGTATTCAGAACAAGATTCAC
The DNA here is from genome assembly GCA_947458495.1 of Gammaproteobacteria bacterium. Taxonomy (GTDB): domain Bacteria; phylum Pseudomonadota; class Gammaproteobacteria; order Pseudomonadales; family Pseudohongiellaceae; genus Pseudohongiella. The sequence goes on from CANHAR010000025.1 coordinate 448, forward strand.
CCCGGCGATCCGGCCTCCAAAGACCTGTACGACCTGGAGCCAGAAGAAGAAGCGCTGATTCCGAAGGTGTGTTACTCACTGGACGAAGCACTGGACAATCTGGATGCCAACCGTGACTTCCTTAAGAAAGGTGGCGTTTTCTGCGACGACCTGATCGATGCGTACATCGAACTGAAGCGACAGGATTGCACTCGTTTAAACATGTCTACGCACCCCGTAGAGTTCGACATGTACTACAGCCTGTAACAGCCAGCCGTTATACGCTGTCTGAAAAATCGCCTGCGCGGGTAGTCCGGCAGGCGATTTTTTTTGGCCGCCAAATAAACAATTCTGGCATCAAGCACTCTTTTGGTGCATTGTGTTTTGTGCGTGACTGAATCAGGTGCGCCGTCCATCCGGGCAGTCATCGTGCATGCCTCAAAAACCGTTAAACCTGTTCAGTTTCCGACTTGGCACAACCAGCCTCATCATGGTTTGGAACTTGCATGCATCTGCTGATGATCCGGATTGGCAGTGATAAACCCCGGGCTCGTTTGTTTCTGGAACCAGCGAAATACCATGTTTGATAGCAGCAACCCAAAACTATGCAGGCGACTTCTGGACAGCATGTCTACCGCCGTACTATTGCTGGATACCGAGCTACGCCTTCAGTACATCAATCTGGCAGCAGAAAGCCTGCTGGCGGTCAGTGGCCGACAGCTGCAAAATGTTTTTATCGGAGATATTTTTGTTAACGCCGAGCAGGACGTGCAGGACATACGACAGGCGCTTGCCCTGCAGCACAGTTTTACCAAACGCAAAGCCCAGCTGCAATTAAGCAGCGGGCGCATGCTGCAGGGGGATTACACGGTCACCCCGCTTCTTGATTTCGTCGACGTGTCCATCCTCATCGAAGTGCAGGGCACTAGTTATGCGGAGCGCATCAGTCGCGACGAGAACATGATTTCCACCCACGAAACCACTCGCGAACTGGTGCGCGGCCTGGCCCATGAAATCAAGAATCCTCTAGGTGGTATTCGCGGCGCGGCGCAGTTGCTGGCGGCTGAACTGCCAAATTCAGAGCTGACCGACTATACCAACGTCATTATTGAAGAAGCTGACCGCCTGCATAAGCTGGTTGACCGACTGGTAGGATCACGCAAACCCATGGAGTTTCGCAAACTGAATATCCATGAAGTGCTGGAACGTGTGCGCAACCTGATCGAAGCGGAGGTGCGCGATCGTAACATCAGCGTCGAGCGTGATTACGATCCAAGTATCCCGGAACTGCTGGGTGATTCCGAACAACTGATACAGGCGGTGCTCAATATTGTCCGCAATGCCGTGCAAGCGCTGGAAAGCCCGCATGTCAAACACCGTTCAGGGCTGATAGAACTCAAAACTCGCATCATGCGCAACTTCACTATCGGAACTGTTTTCCACAGACTGGTGACCCGAATTGAAGTTGTCGACAACGGACCAGGCGTCCCTCCAGAACTGATCGACAGTATCTTTTTCCCAATGATCAGTGGTCGCGCTGACGGAACCGGCCTGGGACTGTCCATCGCACACTCCATCATCAATCAGCACAAAGGCATCATTGAGTGCACGAGCCAGCCGGGTTGCACCCGGTTTACCATTTATCTGCCAGTGTTGCGCCAAACACCGGCGCCCAACCTGTTTAACTCCGGTCAGACAGGTAAATAGCGTTCACAGAGTATAGAAACCATGAGCAAACATAATACGGTCTGGGTTCTGGATGATGATAAGTCGATTCGTTGGGTGCTGGAGAAGTCACTCAGCAAATCTGGCCTGCACACTCAAAGCTTTGAGAATGGCGATGATCTGTTGCACCGGCTGGAGAAGGAGCGGCCTGACGCAATCATCAGCGACATCCGCATGCCCGGTATCAATGGTCTTGATCTGCTATCAACCGTTCATGAGCGATTCCCGCAACTGCCGGTGATTATCATGACCGCGCACTCGGACCTGGACAGTGCGGTTTCATCCTATAGCCGCGGTGCGTTTGAATACCTGCCCAAACCGTTTGACATTGAAGAGGCCGTGGCCATGACACAGCGTGCATTGGAACATGCACGCGAGCAGGACATTGAAATCCCATCTCCGATCATCGAAAGCAGCAAAGAAATTATTGGTGAAGCGCCGGCGATGCAGGAAGTTTTCCGGGCGATTGGCAGACTATCGCAGTCAAACATTACCGTGCTTATCAACGGCGAATCCGGCACCGGCAAAGAACTGGTGGCGCACGCCCTGCACAAACACAGCCCTCGTCGCGAACGACAGTTCATTGCCCTGAACGTTGCCGCTATTCCCAAGGATCTGATCGAGTCAGAGTTGTTTGGTCATGAAAAGGGCTCGTTCACCGGCGCCACCTCACACCGCACCGGGCGTTTTGAACAAGCCAATGGTGGCACTCTGTTTCTGGACGAAATTGGTGATATGCCCGCTGAGACACAGACCCGACTGTTGCGCGTGCTCTCGGATGGCGAGTTTTACCGGGTCGGCGGCACAACGCCGATCAAAGTCGACGTACGCATCATTGCCGCAACCCACCAAAATCTTGAAAAACTTGTTGCACAGCACTTGTTCCGAGAAGACCTTTTCCATCGCCTTAACGTGATTCGCATCCACATTCCACGCCTTCGCGACCGCCGGGAAGATATCCCACGACTGGCCCGGCACTTCCTGGCCAAGGCAGCTGAAGAACTTGATGCGGAATGCAAGGTATTGCGCCCGGAAACCGAAAAGTACATTACCGGCCTGAATTGGCCCGGCAATGTTCGGCAACTGGAAAACTTTTGTCGCTGGATAACGGTGATGGCATCCAGCCGCGAAGTGCGGTTGGATGATCTGCCGCCTGAACTGATGGAGCATCAGGCACAGAACAGCAGCGCGCGTGACTGGACCCAATTGCTGGATGAGTGGGCGGATCAGGAGCTTAATCTGGGACACAAAGGCATTTTGGAACAGGCTACACCGGAATTTGAGCGCACTATGATTCACGTGGCGCTCAAACACACCCTTGGCCGTCGCCGCGATGCCGCCTTGCTACTGGGCTGGGGCAGGAATACCTTGACCCGCAAAATCAAGGAGTTAGGCATCGACGATGGCCAGCCAGATATGGATGACAACGACGATTAATCTCTGCCACACATCATGACAAAGCTCAGGTTGAAAAATACCTGAGCGCAACCTATATTTGCCGCACCACACTATACGGCCACCCGTAACAGGTAGTCTGTTAACTCGCGATGGGCAAATAACAATATGATTGAAATCAGTCACATCACCAGAAAATTTGAACACTTCACCGCTGTAGACGATCTGAGCTTCACCGTCGCTGAAGGCGAAGTGCTGGGATTTCTCGGTCCTAACGGTGCCGGCAAGTCGACCACCATGAAAATCATCACCGGATTTCTGGCGCCCAGCTCGGGTCGCATCAGCATTGATGGTCACGATATCGCTGAAGACCCGATGGCTGCCAAGGCTCTGATCGGTTACCTCCCCGAAGGCGCGCCCAGCTACCCGGACATGAGTGTCATCAATTTTCTGGAGTTCATCGCAGACATCCGCGGGCTGAGCGGCGCACAAAAGCAGCAGCGCATCGAAAAAGTTATCCATGATGTCGAGTTGTCCAGTGTCTGTCACCAAACCATTGAGACTCTGTCCAAAGGCTTCAAGCGTCGGGTCGGTCTGGCACAAGCCATCCTGCATGATCCTAAAGTGTTGATCCTCGACGAACCCACCGACGGACTCGACCCCAACCAGAAACACCAGGTTCGTAATCTGATCCGCAACCTCGCCAAAGACAAAATAGTGATAGTGTCTACTCACATCCTTGAGGAGGTCAGCGCAGTCTGTACCCGGGCTATTATTATTAACAAGGGGCGCATTGTAGCGGACGCCGCGCCAGCCGAACTGGAGGCAGCCGCCCCTGCAGATTTTATCATTGAGAGCCAGGCGTCACCGGGCAAACTGGAAGCCTTCTTCCGTAGCGTGACCACCGCGGGAGCACAATAATCATGGGGAAAACCGGTATCATTTTTAAACGCGAGCTTTATGCGTACTTCAGCACACCACTCGCCTATGTATTTATTGTGATCTTCCTGGTGATGAATGGCATTTTCACCTTTGATCTGGGCGGCTTTTTTATCCGCGGCCAGGCAGATCTGCAACCATTTTTCAGTTTCCATCCCTGGCTCTATCTGTTCATGATTCCGGCGCTGGCGATGGGTCTGTGGGCGGATGAACGCAAATCCGGCACCATAGAATTGCTGATGACACTGCCAATACGACTGCGTGATGCGGTACTGGGCAAGTTTCTGGCGGCCTGGGTACTGAGCGGTATCGCCCTGCTGCTGACGTTTCCGATCTGGATAACGGTCAACTACCTGGGATCTCCCGACAATGGAGTGATACTGGCTGCCTACATTGGCAGCTGGCTGATGGCCGGTGGTTTTCTTGCAATCGGCTCCTGCATGTCGGCACTCACACGAAACGCGGTGATTGCGTTCATTCTTACCGTGGCAATCTGTTTTGTGTTTGTTTCATCAGGCTCGCCTATTGTGCTTAACGCATTCTCGGGCTGGGCGCCGCAGATACTGCTGGATGCCATCGCGACGCTGAGCTTCCTGACGCATTTTGATGCCATCAACAAAGGTGTGCTGGATATCCGCGACCTGCTGTTTTTTGCGGCAGTGATCGCAGCCTGGCTGTTGGCGTCCGCCATTGTTATTGAAATCAAGAAAGCGAACTAGGAGCTGGCCATGAATAAAAAAGCATTATTTTCAAATGCCGGGCTCGCATTAACCGCTGCTGGCCTGCTGGTGACTGTACTGATTATCAGCCTGTTGCCCCGTATCCGCATCGACCTGACACAAGACAGCCTTTACACCCTCAGTGATGCGACACGCGATATCGTTGCTAATCTTGATCGGCCGATAGAGCTGACATTTTTTTACTCTGAGGAGTCAGTAACCGAGGTTCCACAGGTACGCGCCTATGGTTTGCGAGTACAGGAAATGCTGCGCGAGATGGTGATCGCCAGCAATGGCAATCTCAGTTTCGAGATAGTTGATCCGGCGCCGTTTTCTGAAGAAGAAGACCGGGCAACCGCTTACGGAATTCAGGCCGTACCTCTGGCAGCAGGTCGGGAAGCAGTTTACTTTGGCGTGGTAGCCACCGATCCAGCCACACAGACCGACACCGATGCCGGCATTTATCAGGCAATCCCGCTGGTTCGCCCGGATCAGGAAGAGTTTCTGGAGTATGAGTTTGCGCGTCTGATCACACGCACACTGGATCCGGATCCTACCGTCATCGGACTGCTCACATCGCTGGACATTGACGGCGGCTTTAACCCCGTTGCCCAGCAGCCCACACGGGCCTGGGCGGTCATGGATACCGTGCGCTACATGTATGACGTACAACGCGTGGAGAGCACCGCAGACAGCATTGACAGCAGCATTGACGTCCTGTTGATTGTGCATCCGCAGTCGCTGCCGGCACAGACCCTTTATGCCATCGATCAGTTTGTAATGCGCGGCGGCCGTGCGTTGATTTTTGTTGACCCCAACTCGGACACACAAACACAAATCGCGGTAAACAGTGGTGAGTTCCGCGACTCCATGAGTTCGGATCTGCCAGGGCTGTTGCAGGCTTGGGGTATACAGTTTGACTCTACCCAGGTTGTTACAGATCAGGAGCGTGCCTTGTATGTAACACTGCAACCCGGTGAGAGACCCGTGGCTCACCTCGGCATGATGGGGGTGCAGCGTGAAGGTTTTGCCAACGATATTGTCAGCGGTCAATTGCAGGTGATGAATATGTCATCAGCAGGCGCGTTGTCAAAAATGGAAGGCAGCACCACCACATTTGAGCCGCTGATCCAGACCAGTAACACCACGATGATGATGGGCACTGCGTTTTTCAGCGAAATGGGCGACCCGACACTGTTGCTTGATGAATTTGTGTCTGAGGATCAGGCCCGCTTTCTGGCCGCCAGAGTATCAGGGCGCTCTGCATCAGCATTTCCCGATGGTCCCCCGCAGCCGGATGATGCCGCCGATTCTGAGACACCTGTCCCCGATGATCACCTCAGTGAATCTCTGGGTGACATAGGTGTGATTGTGATTGCGGACTCCGACGTACTCGCGGATAGAATGTGGGCACAGTCGCAGCAAGTGTTGGGACAACGGGTCATCAATGCGTTTGCAAGCAACGGTGATTTTGTAATCAATGCGCTGGACAATCTCAGCGGCAGCACTGCACTGATTAACATCCGCAGCCGTGGACGTTATGCACGGCCATTTACCCGAGTCATCGATCTGCAGCGTGCGGCCGATGAGCGCCTGCGAGCCGAGGAAACCAATCTACTGCAACGCCTGTCAGAAACAGAACAACAACTGACGGCATTGAACCAGAATAATGGCGGCACCATCAGTCCTGAGCAGAACGCAGAGATTGAGCGTTTTATCCAGGTACAAACGGACACCCGACGCGCACTGCGAGACGTACAATTCCAGCTAAACGCCGAGATTGACAGGTTGGGCACTACCTTGAAGTTCATCAACACCGCGTTGATACCGGGCTTACTGGTGATCGCTGCATTGGGTATTGCATGGATGCGCAGCCGTCGTCGCAGGCTCGCTGTGCGTCGTTAAGCATAGGGATGAGACGCCGGACTACCCGATTATTGGCAGATACACAGTGACCCGGGTTCCCTTTCCCGGCTCACTGTCGATATCCAGACGACCGTCATGTGCCTGTGCAATCAGGTTACACAGATACAAACCCAGACCAAAGCCGCCAGTGTTGCGCTGGCGCGCACTGTCGACCCGATAAAAGGGTTCGCGAACATGTTTGAGGTGTTCCTCTGAGATACCCTCACCCTGATCAGTCACGCTGAGCACAGCCTCAGATTCTGTAAAACTCACTTTGATAGCAATTGGGCGGTTCTGACCGTGACGCATGGCGTTGTTGACAATATTGGCCAGCAACAACCGGATGCGCAGCTTGTCGATATGCATGGCTCTGTCGTGTTCAGGCAGGTCGAGCAGTAAACCGCCTTCATAATCCTGATACTGTTGAGACAACATCCCGATGAAGTCTGCAAAATCAACATCATCCTGAATCAGGGCTGAGTGCTGTGTACTCAGGCGCTCAGCTTCAATCAGGTCGGAAATCAGCAGATCAATCTCATTAATGTCATCGCGCAAGTTCTCGCGCAGCGCGCTGTCTTCCATAAACTCCAGTTGCAGTTTGGCGCGGGTAACTGGCGTTCGCAGCTCATGACTGATCGCCAATAGCAGTTGCCGCTTGGCCTCCAGCATGGACTGCAGCGAATCTGCCATGTGGTTGACACTGGCGGTCAATTCACCAAGCTCGTCGGTACGGGTCACCTGCACCCGGTAACTGAGATCGCCAGCACATATTCTTTCTGCGCCTTGGCGCAACCTGCGCACCGGATCCATCAGCCTGCGCACCAGCCAATAGTTGGAGAACAGAATAAAAATCGCAAAACCAATACCGATGTACACCACCACATAATCATAGCTACTGAGCGACGGCGCTTTGCGGTTCAGAAAATATTCATAACCGCCACGCGCCACACGGATCACCTGTTCGTTGCCGACCGCCATCATCTGAGCCTCATCGGACAACGTGCGCACAAACACTGCACTGTAGATGTCCAGATCAGACTGGTCATCCGATTGCCAGTTGATGTGAGGACTACGAATGATAATTGTCAGCGACAAATCGCGCGCAAGATCTTCTGCGCGCTGCAAATCGGGAGGGATGCCTATAGCATCAACCAGCAAACGCACATTATCGAGATAAAACACAGGAAGCGGATTCAGACGTTCACGCCGCCAGTTCTGATCAATCTGTCGCAGCGATAACGAGATCACGATTAGAAACAGGATAACGGTGACACTGAAAATCAGAAATAATCTGAGGAATAACGACTGAGGACGGCTGGCTGAGAGCGCCTGATCCAACGAACTCATTGCAGCTTGCCAACAAATGTATAACCGCGCCCCCAGACGGTTTTAATAAATCGCGGTGTTTTAGAGGTGTCATCCAACTTGTGGCGCAAACGACTCACCAGCGTATCTACTGCACGCGAAAACAGCTCCGCGTCAATGCCACGCAGACGATTCATCAACTCGTCACGCGTAAATGTTTTGTTGGGAGACTTAATAAATAACACCAGTAATTCGTATTCCATGGTGGTCAACTCGATCAGCGTGCCATCCAGATGAACGGTACGCCGGGCGGGATCAACATCAAGCCCCTCTATCTTCGGCAAATCACTGGCCACACGATTATCATCACTGGCACGACGCAATATATTGGTGATGCGCGCCACCAGTTCACGCGGCTCAAAAGGTTTGGGCAAGTAATCATCGGCACCCAGTTCCAGACCCACAATTCGGTCGGTCACCTCGCCATGCGCCGTTAACATCATGATGGGTAACTGGCCAAAAATGGCAGACTTGGCACGAATCTCTCGACAGATTTCGAAACCGTCCTTTTCCGGCAGCATCACATCCAGTATCAACAAGTCTGGCTTTGATCTTTTGAGCAACTCAAAACCTTTGCTGGGTGTATGCGCGACGGTGACCTTCATGTCATAACGGTCCAGATACTGTGTCAGCAGCTGTCCAAGTTTTTCGTCGTCATCAATAATCAGGATCTGTTTCATGCGCCGGAGTGTACGAATTCGCCTGAGATAAATCAATCAGGTGTCTGAGTCTGGCGTATAATGCCGGCCTTTGTCCGGCAACCAACTCAATAGAATCTGCATGATCAGTCTAAATAATGCGCGCTTGATGCGCGGTGAACATGTGCTGCTCGAAGGTGCCAACCTGGCACTCCATAAGGGTCAGAAGGCCGGCATCATCGGGCGCAATGGCAGTGGTAAAACCAGCCTGTTTGCCTGTCTGACCGGGCAGATCGGCCTTGATGCCGGTGACATTCAGATGCCAGAAGATCTGCGATGTGCATGGATGAAACAGGAAACGGCCGGTTCATCTCGCTCAGCACTGGATCATGTTATTGATGGCGATGAGCGTTTCCGCGAAATTGAAGCGCTCTTGCAAAAGGCCGAAGACGATCACGATGGTCACGCCATCGCGCGCCTACATGCAGAGCTCGATAAAATCGACGGTTACAGCATCACGGTTCGAGCAGAGCAATTGCTGGCTGGTCTCGGTTTCAGCACAGAGACTTTTGCAAACCCGGTGTCATCATTCTCCGGAGGCTGGCGGGTCAGATTAAATCTTGCGGCTGCATTGATGGCTCCCTCAGATCTGCTGCTGCTTGACGAACCTACCAACCACCTCGATCTGGAAGCAACCATCTGGCTGGAACAGTGGCTGATACGTTATCCCGGCACGCTGATGCTGATCTCGCATGACCGAAGCTTCCTTGACAAGGTCATTGATCACGTCATCAGTTTTGAATACAAGAATCTGTTTCTGTATCGCGGCAATTTCACCTCGTATGAAATACAGCGCGCGGAACGTATGGCGCAGCAACAGGCGGCACTTGAGAAACAACAACGCCGCAAAGCAGAGATCGAGGATTTTGTGCGTCGCTTCCGTGCCAAAGCCAGCAAGGCGCGACAAGCACAAAGCCGGCTGAAAGAATTGCAGCGCATGCAGGACATTGCGCCCGCACATATTGACTCACCATTCCGGTTTGAGTTTTTTTTGCCGGAAAAATCTTCGGACGATCTGATGAGTATCAAAAAAGCCGAAGTTGGTTTCACCGAACCTCTCATCAAAAACGTCTCCCTGAAACTGCATGGCAACAGCCGTATTGGCCTGCTTGGATTCAACGGCGCAGGCAAATCTACCCTGTTAAAAACCATTGCCGCGCAATTGACATTTTTGTCCGGTGACATCGTCAGTTCCAAACACCTCAAAGTGGGTTACTTTGCCCAGCACCAGGTCGACGTCATGGACATGCAGGCCAGCCCGATGCTGATGATGCAACGGCTGGACCCCAAGATCCGCGAGCAGGAGGTGCGTAATTTTCTGGGCGGATTTGATTTCCGGGGCGATCGGGTGTCAGAGCCTATTCATAACTTTTCAGGTGGAGAAAAAGCGAGATTGGCGCTGGCACTGATTGTCTGGCAAAAGCCCAATCTGTTGCTGCTGGATGAACCGACTAACCACCTTGATCTGGAAATGCGTCACGCCCTGACCGTTGCCCTGCAAGGGTTTGAAGGAGCTCTGGTGCTGGTGTCACACGACCGCCATCTGATGTCCAATACTGTGGATGAGTTCTATACCGTACATCGCGGACAGTTGTCTGCGTTTGACGGCGATCTGGATGACTACGCGCGCTGGCTGCAGGATCCAGATGGCCTGCGTAACACCAGTACTGGCAAAGATATCAAACCCTCCAGCATCAGCACTTCACCGGCCGTTGTAACGGTCGATAAAAAAGATCAGCGCAAGCAGGCTGCCGCGCAGCGTGAGCAACTGGCGCCCCTTCGTCGCGAGATCCGTACGCTGGAACAGAAAATGGAGAAGCTAGGCACTGAACTAGCAGCGCTTGAGGACAAACTGGGTGACGCGACGCTTTATGAAGACAAGCGTCGCAATGACTTGACCGAACTGCTACGCCAGCAAGGTTATTGCAAGGCTGAGCTGAACCAGTGTGAAGAGAACTGGCTGCTGAAAAGCACAGAATTGGAAAGTTTGTCCGAGTGATAGATCAGCGACGCGACGCCTGCAACTCAATCCGGTAGCGCTGCTGACGGTTATCGCGTTGCGTTAGCACTTCGACCATATCACCGGCCTCGCGGTTTTCGAGCAAGTTCAGCAGATCATCCTCGTTAGCAATTGCGATCCCGTCGATTTCAACAATGACATCACCGAGCACAATGCCGCTGTTGGTTTCCGTCAGACCCCGCATGCCGACCTGCTCCGGACTTCCGCCCTCAATGACATCCAGCACAATCACACCACTGATGCCCCAGCGTTGTCGATAGTAATCCGCGTACTGCGGCGGGAACAGGCTGATGCCCAGCGTTGGTGTCTGCACCTGACCAAATTGAATAAGCTCGGGAACAATTTTTTTGACCGTGTTCACCGGAATCGCAAAGCCTATTCCCGAACTGGCACCACTGGGACTGTAAATGGCTGTGTTAACACCCACTAATTGCCCCAGAGAATTGAGCAGCGGCCCGCCAGAGTTACCCGGATTGATCGCCGCGTCGGTCTGAATAACATCGCGGATCTGACGGCGTGTCACAGAATTGATTTCTCTGCCCAGCGCACTGACTACGCCGACAGTCAGCGTAGTATCCAGGCCAAACGGATTACCAATAGCAATGACCTTGCGGCCGACTTCCAGCAGGGATGAATCCCCTAATTCCAGCGGGCTCAGCTGTGCCTCTGGCGCCTCAATCTGCAAAACCGCCAGGTCCTTATCCGGCTCAACACCCACCAGTGTAGCGTCCCATGCGCTGCCATCCTGCAGGGTCACTGTCACACGAGAGGCGTTCTGGATCACGTGAAAATTGGTGACGATATAACCATTGTCATCCCAGACAAATCCGGAACCTGTGCCTTGTGGCACTTCCTGTGGATTGAGGTTAAAAAAAGATTGCCGCACCATGCGCGAGTTGGTGATGTAGACCACTGATGGGCTCGCACGTTTAAACACTTCAATATTGTTGGCTTCATCGTTAGTGCTGAAACTGCGATAGTCCGGAGCTTGGGCAGTTGCCGTAGACGTCGCCATCAGGAACAGCATCATCGCAATCGCATCAAGAGTATTTCTGATAGTACGCCTTAGATTTACTGCAACCTTAGTGGCCATAACAATTCCTGATCATCTCTCACTCGCATTGTTAGCAATAGTGGTGATAAGCGGCGGGGATTTCAAGAGCGCCGGGATTCTGTAGCAATCACCCAGCTTGAAGGGTATATTCTTGGTTTGAATCAGTATTACTTTCTAATGCTGATAACAAAAAAGAATCGAACTCCTTGTTTAACATCGTACTTTTCCAACCTGAAATTCCTCCCAACACAGGAAACGTCATTCGACTGGTGGCCAACACTGGTTGCCGCTTGCACCTGATCGAACCACTAGGTTTTGAAATCGACGAAAAACGCGTGCGACGGGCTGGCCTGGATTATCACGAGATGAGCGAGGTATACCGCTGGCCGGATTGGGAGATTTTTTTGCGTCAGGCTGACGCACAGCGACTGTTTGCGTTCACAACCAAAGCCCACCGTTCGTGTTACGACGCTGAATTTATGGCGGGAGATACTCTGGTGTTTGGACCGGAAACCCGGGGCCTGCCCAAGGAACTACTGGCAACACTCCCAACAGACCAAAAGTTGCGACTGCCTATGCAGCCGACAAGCAGGAGCCTGAATCTTTCCAATACCGTCGCGATCGCCCTATATGAGGCACTACGCCAGACGGGCTTTACCGGTCTGGCGTAGAAATCACCGGTCAGGCAGGCGCCTGACCCGCCTGCTGAGCTTTGGACTGTGCATAGACCGCGTCGAAATTGACAGGGGCCAGCATCACAGCCGGGAAACTGCCGCGTACAACCACGGAATCAATCGTTTCGCGCGCATACGGGAACAGAATATTCGGGCAAACTGTCGCCAGCACTCTCTCCAGGTCTGCCTCGTTAAAACCGTCGCAGGTGAAAATGCCAGCCTGCTGCACTTCGACCAGAAACGCGACCGTCTCTTCCTGCTTGGCTTCAATGGTCATTCGCAGAACCACTTCAAACACACCTTCTGCCAGCTTTTGATTGCTGGTATTGAGGTTGAAGGAGATTTTTGGAGCCCACTGTCCACGGAACACGTCCGGGCTCTTGGGTGACTCGAATGAACAGTCCTTCAGATAAATGCGTTGCAGCGCAAACATCGGACCCTGGGGTTGCGCTGCCTGTGCAGCACCATTCTGATTGTTGTCGTTCTCTGCCATGATCTAACTGTCTCTCTTGCTTTCTGAGTTGATTAAAAAATGCTGTGAAAAACCTTGGCGTTGTTGATCAAAGATCAACCCTGAATCACCGGAAGATTCTGGCCGCGCCACTCAGCCATCCCACCCCGCAGACGCACGACTTCAGTGAAGCCTGCTCCTTCAAGGGTCTTGCAGGCATCACCGGAGTGCTGCCCCATTCTGCATACAACAATCACCGGCCGGGATTTGTACTTCTCCAATTCCGTCAAGTGACTGGCAAGTTTGATAGACGGTATGCCTATCGAATCAACAATGTGACCCGCGTCGAATTCCTTTTTATCACGGATATCCAGCACGACACCATCTTTTCGGTTAATCAGCATGACCGCTTCCTGCGTACTGACAGATTTTGCCCCGGTCTTGGTGAGATAAAACAAAAACGCAAAAAACAAACCCAGCCAGAGACTCGCCAGCATCCAGTTATTGCCAATAAATTCAATAAACTGCGCCATTTTTTATTTCAGCCCCCAACCAACTTTCCTGGAAATGTAATCATCTGATTACGGATGCATGCCCCGCAAACGAGTCGCGAAGTATACACGCCCGCGTAGGGCTTGGGTACACACTCACGACAAGCTCTGGTGAGCCCCGTTATTAACATGGATAATACTGACATTTGATGAATCAGCGATTATTTTGGCTCACAGGGAATACTTCACCATGATCAGCTCCGACCCCAAACGCACCGCTTTATTACTGATTCTGGATGGTTGGGGCTACCGCGAAGAGACTGACTCAAATGCAATTGCCGCGGCCAATACCCCGACCTGGGACGCGCTCTGGCAGGCATGCCCGCACACATTGATCTCCACCTCAGGTATGGATGTAGGTTTGCCTGAGGGCCAAATGGGCAATTCAGAAGTCGGGCACATGAATCTTGGGGCGGGTCGGGTGGTTTATCAAAGCCTGACCATGATTGATAAAGAGATCGCCGACGGCGGATTCTTCGAAAACAAACAACTAACCGCTGTAACACGACAGGTGGCGGCATCTGACAAGGCCCTGCATCTGTTCGGGTTGTTATCCCCGGGTGGCATCCACAGCCATGAATTGCACATTGTTGCCATGATTCGACTTGCGCAGCAGCAGGGCGTTAAAAAAATCTATCTGCACGCGTTTCTGGATGGCCGTGACATGCCACCCCGCAGTGCTTTGCCTTCCCTGCAACTGGCTGATTCCACATTGCGGCAAGCGGGTGTGGGCAGGGTTGTATCGGTGATCGGGCGTTACTTTGCCATGGATCGTGACAAGCGCTGGGACCGCATGCAGACAGCATATGATTTGATCACACTGGGCGAAGCGCCATTCCGGGCAGACTCTGTTGAGCAAGCTGTTCACGATGCATACGCCCGCGGCGAGGATGACGAGTTTGTCAAAGCGACTCGCATTGCCGCACCCGGAGACGTGGCAGTGACGCTCAACGATGGCGATAGTGTGGTGTTTATGAACTTCAGGGCAGATCGCGCACGCCAGCTGACCAATGCTTTCGTGAATCCGGCATTTGACGGCTTTTTGCGCAAATCAGCGCCAGCGTTGCAGAATTTTGTGACATTGACCGAGTATTCTGCTGACCTCAACGCCTTCGTGAACGTGGCATACGGGCCACAAACGTTGAATAACGGACTGGGTGAGTATCTGGCCAGCCAGCATCGCACGCAATTGCGCATTGCCGAAACCGAAAAATACGCCCATGTGACTTTTTTCTTCAGTGGCGGACGCGAGGAAGAGTTCCCGGGCGAAGACAGAATCCTGATCCAGTCCCCGGCTGTCGCAACCTATGATCTCAAACCGGAAATGAGCGCCTTTGAAGTTACCGACAAACTTGAAGCAGCCATCCGCTCGGGAAAATACGACGCAATCATCTGCAATTACGCCAATGGCGACATGGTTGGCCACACCGGGAATTTTGATGCTGCGGTCAAGGCAGTTGAGGCCTTGGATGTGTGCCTTGGCCGACTCGTCAAAGCTATCCGCGAGACCAACGGTCAGTGTCTGATTACTGCCGACCACGGTAACGTTGAACAAATGATAGACCCCAGCACAGGTCAGGCGTTGACGTCGCATACCAGCGGACCGGTACCCTTGGTCTATGTTGGTGGTGGCAGCTGGCATTTCACCTCCGCCGGTAGCCTGTCGGACATAGCCCCCACCCTGCTGACGCTGATGGGCATGGATGTTCCGGCCGACATGACCGGGCGTGTTCTGATGTCGCTATGAGGGCTGACTGCCTGAGCATCCGTGTACTGATGATGGCGCTAGTCGCCAGTCTGCTGATATCGGCCGTTGTCAACAGACCATTGCACGCCGCCGAGGCGCCCGCTGATATGCCCCCTGATGTGTCCGCAGAACAACAATTGCAGGCAGTCAGTGAAGCCATTTCTCAAATTCAACGATGGCTGCAAACCACCCGCGCTCAGCGCTCTGTTGAAGAGCAGGCCTTGTTGGAGTCCAGCCAGCAACTCAATATGCTCAGGCAGCAGATGCTTGCCAATCAACGTCAGTTGTCCGTGCTCGAAAGTGAATTAACCCGACTCACCGCCGAGCAGGATGTGCTGCTCAAAGACAGCGAACAGCAGCGATCGCAAATCGCCAGCACACTGGTTGCCAGCTACCTGTCCGGCTCCGACAGCCAGCTAAAGTTACTTTTAAATCAGCAAGATCCGGCCATAGCCAGACGCATGCTGGTGTATTTTGAAGCCTTTAATCAACAGCGGATTGCTCACATTATCCGCTGGCGCGACACCTTGGCAGAATTGGCAGTCAACCGAGAAACCTTGTTAACCACTGCAGATCAGCTGAGCGACCTAAATAACAGCCTGCAGCAGCAACAGATCACGCTTGAATCACAACAGCTTGCCCGCGAAACACTGATCTCCGAATTAAAAACTCAGATGGGCGCCCGAGGCAGCGAACTGGACATTCTGATTGCAGACCAGCTTGAGCTGCAGGCGCTGATCAATGAAATCAATTCCGTTGTCATCGACATTCCGGCGCCCGAGGAGTTAATGCCTTTTGCTGCCTCACGCGGCAACATGCCGTGGCCCGCAAACGGCCGTCTGCTCGCCGCTTACGGGGATGTGTTCGGCGCTGGCCAGCTGCGTCGTCACGGTATTGTTATTGCTGCTGAGACCGGCTCGCCCATCAGAGCGATCCATCCGGGCCGGGTAATCTTTTCAGACTGGTTACGTGGTTCCGGCAACCTGCTGATTGTTGATCACGGCAATGCGTACATCAGCTTGTACTCTCACAACCAGCAACTGTTAAAACAAAGCGGTGACTGGGTCAACCGCGGCGAAGCGCTGGCTTTATCCGGAGAGGATGGCGGCACAGGCGAACCAGGGCTGTATTTTGAGATTCGCCGCAACAGTGAAACGCTGAACCCGGCCGACTGGTTGGTAACACCCGACTAACACAGCCTGTTTACCAGCATTTGTTGTCGCTTTGCTGCTGATGCGCCTAGAATGCCGCAACACGCCTGACTTGCCACAGCGGGCAGAGGTAATCATGGATTCCACACCAATGAATTCCAGACACACGGGTAAAACGATGATTAACAACTTGCCAGGCCTGCCTGCACTGACAATGATCCTGGTGATGAGCGCCACCCTGCTGATGCACGGCAACACCCTCGCACAGGAACCAGAGCTGCAGCAAGATCAACAGCTACAGCAAGATCAACAGCTCCAGCAAGAATTGCCGTCAGAGCAGCCAGCGCCAACAGCGCGGCCTTTACCGATCGACGAAGTGCGCTTGTTCGCCGAAGCGCTTGAGTCTATCCGCAGCGCCTATGTTCAGGAAATAGACGACCAGACGCTGATCAACTATGCCATCCGCGGCATGCTCGCCGGACTGGATCCACACTCCGCCTATCTGAGTCCTGACGATTACGACGTACTGCAACAGAATACCGAAGGCGGCTTTGGCGGATTGGGTATTGAAGTGGGCGAAGAGGACGGATACATCAAAGTTGTCACCCCGATTGACGACTCACCCGCCGCCCGGGCAGGCATTATGCCAGGCGACCTGATTGTGGAAATCAACGGACGACCCGTGCGCGATATGCTGGTCAACGACGCCGTTGAACAATTGCGCGGCGAACCTGGCAGCACCGTCAGCATTACGCTGATGCGCGAAAACGAACTGGAGCCCATCGACCTGACGCTGACGCGCGAAGTGATAGCCGCGTCCAGTGTCCGTCATAACATGCTTGAGCCCGGTTATGCTTATCTGAGAATCGCGCAGTTCCGGGTGAATACCGGTGAAGAAACGCTTGAAGCTCTTGCTGAGATCAAGGCCGACAATGGCCCACTGAAGGGCCTGGTACTTGATCTTCGCAACAACCCCGGCGGTGTTCTGCAGGCCTCGGTGGAAGTAGCGGATGCATTCTTGACTGAAGGACAAATCGTTTACACCGATGGCCGCTTTGCAGACTCTGACAGCAACTTCTACGCCACACCTGAAGACCCCAGCGAAGGCGTTCCGTTGGTGGTGCTGATCAATACCGGTTCCGCCTCCGCCGCTGAAATTGTGGCGGGTGCGCTGCAGGATCATGGCCGGGCAGTCATCATGGGCACCCGCAGTTTTGGCAAGGGTTCAGTGCAAACGGTATTGCCACTGAACAATGAACGCGCCATCAAACTGACAACGTCCTTGTACTTCACGCCGCAAGGCCGTTCAATTCAGGCGTTTGGAATTGAGCCAGATATCATGGTAGACGAGGCACTGGTGACACGTGTCACCAATAGAAGAGGTGTGTACTCTGAGCGCGATCTTGAGGGACACCTGCCCGGTATCAACGAAGTGAGCGCTGAAGAGGAAAATGCAGCACCCACTGTCAACGCCATCACTTCCGCAGAACAGGTTGTTGTCAGTGACTACCAACTCAATGAGGCGTTGAACCTGCTCAAAGGCTGGAACATCATGGAAAGAGGTCGCCAAAGGACCCCGGCATCACCGTGACCCCGGCACGTCCGCAAAGAAACAGAACTGACCGCAATGACCAATAAAGTGCCCGTTGATAACAGCTCATCAAGGACGAAGCGCTCGCAGCCATTGAGTACTGCACCTGGCACCTTGAACTTGTTGCTGGGCGGCATCGTGCTGGTGATGCTAGCGCTGTTGCTTGTCCCCGACAGCAAGTCGGAGCCCCCGATGCTGAATACCACTGACATGACAGCTATTGCTGATGAGCCTGTGGCGCTAGCAACCGAGCTCGTGGCAGCAACTGAGCCCGTATCAGCAACTGAGCCCGTATCAGAGGCAGAGACCGTTACTAGTGCAGAGACCGTGGCACAAGCAGCCTCGTCAACAGACAACAGCACTGAACCGCCAATACCGGTTATTTCCACTGAAGAACCGGCTGCGAATTTGCCACCCACCGCCAAACTGGTACTCATTCTTGATGACATCGGCTACAGCGTAGAAGCGGGTTTGCGCGCCATCAATCTGCCCTCTCAAATCACCTTTGCGGTGATTCCACACACCCCGCATGGCAAGGCGTTGGCCGAAGCCGCGCATCAGGCCGGTCGCGAGTTAATGCTGCATGCGCCAATGAGCAATCTCTCTGGCATGGATCTGGGGGAAGGCGGGCTGACCCTGCAGCAAAGCGAAGACGAGTTTATGAAGGTACTAGCCGCAGCGCTGGCAGATATTCCATACATTAAAGGGGTCAATAATCACACCGGCAGCGAATTGACGGCAGCTGTGCAGCCCATGCAGTGGGTAATGCAGGAACTTAAAAAGCGGGATCTTTATTTTGTTGACAGCATGACCACACCGGACAGCGTTGCCGGCGCCACGGCTGAACAGTTTAGGGTTCCATCACTTCGACGACACATATTTCTCGATCACATTCAGACTACAGAGGCGATTGATATCGAATTCAAGCGTGCGATTGCATTGGCGCAACAACGGGGTTATGCGGTGGCGATCGGACATCCCTACCCGGAAACACTGGCATATCTGGAAACCGCGCTGCCAATGCTGGCGGAATCAAAGGTAGACATTGTGCCCGTGTCAGTGATGTTGGAACAATTGCAGATTGTCGAGCGAAGCAGCGAGACCGCCGCCCCTACAGACGCATGGTGATACCGCGCTCAGCCATGTATCGCTTGGCCTGCGGTATGCTGTACTCACCAAAATGAAAAATGCTGGCAGCCAGCACGGCATCCGCACCGCCCTGTAAAACGCCATCAACCAGATGTTGCAGATTACCCACGCCGCCGGATGCTATCACCGGCACATCAACTGCATCACTGATAGCCCTGTTAAGCGCCAGGTCAAATCCGATTTTAGTGCCATCTCTGTCCATGCTGGTCAGCAGAATCTCACCAGCACCGTAACTCACCATTCTTTTTGCCCATGCAATGGCATCCAGGCCGGTGGCTTTACGCCCCCCGTGCGTGAAGATCTCCCAGTGCGCGGGTTCGCCCTCTGCACTGACTTTTTTTGCATCGACTGCAACCACAATACACTGCGATCCAAACTTCTCCGCCGCCTGACGCACAAATTCAGGATTGGTCACTGCGGCGGTATTAATAGACACTTTGTCGGCTCCGGCGTTGAGCATGGTGCGGATATCCTCCAGTGTGCGGATACCACCACCCACTGTCAGCGGAATAAATACCTGTGAAGCTATGGCTTCAACCGTTTTAACCGTTGTTTCACGGCCTTCATGTGAAGCGGTGATATCCAGAAAGGTAATTTCATCAGCACCGGCATCGCTGTAACGACGGGCGATTTCGACCGGATCGCCCGCATCACGGATATCCAGAAACTTGACCCCTTTGACTACCCTACCCTTATCGCAATCCAGGCAGGGAATGATGCGTTTTGCCAGTGCCATGCGTTACCCCGTAACTTATCGTTGCTGATCATCGTGACAAAGGGTCACCATTAAAACTGATCACAATATTGTTGTGCGGCAGCCAGATCCAGCGCACCTTCGTAAATAGCGCGACCGGTTATCGCGCCCATGATGCCCGCGCCTGTATCCGTGTGTGCCACCTTGAGCAGCTCCTTAATGTCTTCCATACGGCTGACACCACCCGACGCAATCACCGGAATGCTCGACGCCCGCGCCAGACGCAAAGTTGCCTCCAGATTAACGCCCTGCATCATGCCGTCACGGGCGATATCGGTATAAATAATCGCCTCAACACCGTCATTGGCAAATTGCCGTGCCAGATCAACCACATTGACAGTGGACACTTCAGCCCATCCGTCAGTGGCGACCCAACCGTCTTTGGCGTCCAGTCCTACAATTATCCGCCCAGGAAATGCTTTGCAAGCCTCAGCAACAAACGGCGGGTGGCGCACGGCTTGGGTACCGATAATGACGTAA
>CANHAR010000026.1 GCA_947458495.1 Gammaproteobacteria bacterium
TCCATCTTGACGCCAGGATAGAGATTTTTAAGAGTTTCCTGATAAATAGCATCACTGGAAACGCCTTCCAGTCCCGCGCAGGCCTCATCAATGACAGTACGCAGCCGCAAGGTGTCCAGTGGGCCTTTGGAGCCGTCAGCATAGGTTACCTGTATGCTTGACTCGGACGGCTGCTCACGAGCCCGCTGCTGGTCCCTCAGGCGAGCGTGTTCCGCACGGTACAATACGTATGCGCGGGCTACTTTGTGCTCACCCGTACGCATCATCGCGAGTTCAACCTGATCCTGGATTTCTTCGATGTGGATGGACCCGCCTGAAGGCATACGACGCTTGAAAATAGTGCTGATTTGCGCAGCCATTTTGCTGACCGTTTCACGGACTCGCGCTGATGCGGCAGCAGGGCCACCTTCAATGGCAAGATATGCCTTGGTGATCGCTACCACTATTTTGGATTCATCATAGGTCACCACGGCACCGTTTCGCTTGATTACGCGCAACAGACCGGGTGCTGTCGCTGGCAGTTCTTCACTCGCCCGCGACACCGGTCGAGAGCTGACAGAGATGCTGCCGTAGCTGGGAGTATTGGTTTGCATTGCGTTCTCCATGATGTTTTTATGATAACCAGCAGCCTGACTGCGGGCGAACCGCTCGCACAGAGACTGGAAATACAATATATAGGTGTTTTTTAGAAACAAAGCACAAGATAGTGCGGTCACAGGGCGATTGCAAGTGGTTTTTGTGTGAATAGCTTGTGGATAACTTGTGGTTAAGTCTTGTATAAGACCACTACATCTTGTGGCTGACAGTCGCCAGTTCTCAACAGGCAGGGTTACTCGCTGAGTATCTATGCTTTATCAAACCTTGCCTGCACTATCCCTGCGCCCCCTGCGCCGGCAATCGGGCAATCTTGGTCAAGAGCATAAAAACTCAAGCAACGCTTTCTGAGCATGCAATCGGTTTTCAGCTTCGTCCCAGACCACACTGTCCGGGGCATCAAGGACGTCTGCAGCGACTTCCTCGCCTCTGTGAGCAGGCAAACAATGCATAAACAATGCGTCGCTTTTTGCAAATGACATCAATTCACGGGTGACTTGGTAACCCTTGAAGCGATCAAGGCGCAACTTGCGCTCTTCCTCATGCCCCATCGAAGCCCAGACATCAGTCGCTATCAGACTCGCGCCTTTTACTGCGTCAACGGGATTTCTCACAATCGATACCCTGTCACTGGTTCTGTCGAGCAGATACTGATCAGGTTCGTAGCCCTGAGGACAGGAAATCACCAACTCGAAATCAAACTGTTTTGAGGCATTGATGTAGGACTGGCACATGTTGTGACCGTCACCCACCCACGCAACTTTGTGACCTGCAATATCACCCCGATGCTCAAAAAACGTCTGAATGTCCGCCAGCAACTGACATGGATGGAAATCATCTGTCAGCGAATTAATCACTGGAACACTCGAGTGCTTGGCAAATAGCTCAAGCTTGGCATGCTGATATGTCCTGATGGTGATGACATCGACCATACGCGACAGGACTTTAGCGCTATCCTCAATGCTTTCCCCACGGCCAAGCTGGGTATCGGCAGGAGAAAGGAACAGTGATGATCCACCCAACTGCGTCATGGCAACTTCAAATGACACCCGAGTGCGAGTTGAAGATTTTTCAAAAATCATCGCAAGTGTTTTATTTTTTAGAGTTTCTTTTCGCAACGCTGTATTTTGTTTCAGAGCGATTGCGCGGTGAATAATATCTCTTAACTCGACCGGGCTTAGATCCAGCAGGGTCAGAAAGTGTCGTGTTGCCATGTTGGTACAAGGTTCCAGAGGGTGCGTTTGCCTGGCAGGTAATGCCGGGTTTCAAGCTGATACTGAGGTCAGCACTCAGTTAAATCTGGCATGATCTTGCTGATTACGCCGGGCGCAGATGCCATGACATCCGTCAAGGTTTTGCAGCTTAGCCCGGTATCTTATATTAAGAGTCATCACGGCGGCAATTATCGGCGATTCTGTTGAATTCATGTAGAATGCCGGCTCTCCGATCACGTCACGCAGGTGCAGACTAACCATGAGTATTGAACAAACCATCCGCGATCAAATCAGTGCTAATAGTATTCTTCTATATATGAAAGGGTCTCCAGACCAACCGCAATGCGGATTCTCTGCCCAGACCGTACAGTGCCTGATGGCCTGCGGCAAACGTTTTGCTTACGTTGATATTCTGGCCAACCCAGAAATTCGGTCCACTTTGCCGAAAATAGCCAACTGGCCAACATTCCCGCAGCTCTATGTTAATGGGGAACTGGTGGGCGGATGCGACATCGTGACCGAGATGCATTCAAAAGGTGAACTTCAGGCCTTGGTAGACACCGTCGCCAGTTGATACTGGCGATTTAAAGGATGGTCACGACAGTGGCCACCCTCCCATCGATTGCCAGCGATTAACTATCTTGCAGAACAATTGAGCTGTTTTTTCTGCATCATACTTGGCTGAATGAGCTTCCTTGTTATCAAAACTGATTCCTGCTGCCTCACAGGCACGGGCAAGCACAGTTTGTCCATAAGCCAGACCACTCAGTGTCGCGGTATCAAAACTGGAAAACGGATGGAATGGGTTGCGCTTAAGATCATGTCGCGCAGCAGCAGCATTAATAAAACCGTGGTCAAAGTGTGCGTTATGTGCAACCAGAATCGCTCGTTTGCAGCCATTGGATTTCATCGATGTACGGATTGCTTTGAATAGATCATTAAAGACGTCTTTTTCCGAGCGTGCGATACGCAGCGGATGCCAAGGATCTATCCCGGTGAATTTGAGAGCTGCTTCCTCTATGTTTGAACCTTCAAACGGTATCACCCGGTGAAAGTAAGTCTGCTCGATCTGCAGTACAGACTTTTCGCTCATGCCAAGAATGACGGCTGATATCTCCAGAATAGCATCGGTTTTGGCATCAAAACCGCCACACTCAATATCTACCACCACTGGCAGGTAGCCACGAAAACGTGCTGACATCAATGTGTCAGCGCCGTCCAGGTCATCATAATCATGCATTGCCAGGGTGCTCCGGAAGAAGATGTTTAAGCCGCCAATGAATACTTTCCCCAGCTTTCAGTGGAACCAGAGTGCTGTCTCCAAACGGATAAGTGGAGGGGACTGTCCAGGCATCACGTATCAGTGTGATGGTATCGGTGTTGCGGGGTAATTCGTAAAAGTCAGGCCCGAAAAAGGAAGCAAAAGCTTCGAGCTTATCCAGCGCCCCGGCCTGATCAAATATCTCAGCGTACAACTCGATTGCCGCATGAGCACTATAACAACCAGCACAGCCACAGGCTGTTTCCTTGGTTGGCCTTGCATGTGGAGCGGAATCGGTACCCAGGAAAAAGCGCGAATGTGCACTGGTTGCAACATCCAGCAAGGCCTGTTGATGGATACTTCTTTTTAGCACGGGAAGACAATACAGATGTGGCCTGACACCGCCCACTAACAGATGATTGCGGTTGTACATCAGGTGTTGAGGAGTGATTGTCGCTGCCAGCCGTTCACCAGCGCTTTTAACAAAGGATACGGCGTCGGCAGTGGTGA
The DNA here is from genome assembly GCA_947458495.1 of Gammaproteobacteria bacterium. Lineage (GTDB taxonomy): Bacteria > Pseudomonadota > Gammaproteobacteria > Pseudomonadales > Pseudohongiellaceae > Pseudohongiella. The sequence goes on from CANHAR010000026.1 coordinate 3,580, forward strand.
TGTGCTCCATCACCACTTTTAAGGTCGGGAATCTCTGGGTTAACGGCTCGAGCAACGTATCAATAAAGGCCTTCTCGCGATCAAAAATATCCACATGTGCATCGGTTACTTCACCATGCACCAACAAAGGCATTCCCAACTCGGCCAATCTCTCCAGAACAGGATAAACCTTGTTCATCGCCGTCACGCCGCTTTCAGAATTGGTTGTTGCACCTGCCGGGTAGTATTTAACCGCAACCACCAAACCTCTGTCTTTAGCCCGAGAAATTTCCTCAGGTTTCAGCTGATCGGTAAGATATAAAGTCATCAGTGGTTGAAAATTCATTCCGGCGGGGGTCGCCGCGACAATTCGCTGATAATAAGCTTCGGCAGCGATAGCAGAACTGACCGGGGGTTTGAGATTCGGCATGACAATAGCCCGGCGAAACCGCTGAGCGGTGTGACCAACCAGGTTAGAAAGTACATCGCCGTCACGCAGGTGCAGGTGCCAGTCATCTGGCCGGATGATAGTCAATTCATTCATGTCTAAAGAGTACCTGAAGGTTTTAGAGTTTTACGCCGACCTGCCGATCAAAACAACAAGGCAGAGTGCTGCTGTTCGCAACGCGGTCTGCATATTTCTGGCTGACTGTAATGCCCAGATCTTGGCATGGGCACTAGGAACAATTTCTCCAGCGTGAACGCGGCGTAAGTGTACCTTATCTTTCTTTTTAACGCGCTGCATGATGCAATCGCTGGGTGAACATCCGATTACTTCGTAGCTGACATGGTCGAAAACCTCACTTGTTAAGGTTACAATGCCCGCCTGAATCGGGGTGACAGCCTGTCATTGTTATTGCTGCTCCCCAAGGGCCGGGGATCCGAATTTCCCTCCAAACTATAGAATTCTGCTTTATTCATCAGGAGCTCAGCATGTCTGGCATTAAAAAAGTCGTATTGGCTTATTCCGGCGGCCTCGATACCTCGGTCATCGCAAAATGGCTGATGGAAACCTACCATTGCGAGGTTGTTACATTCACTGCAGATCTTGGCCAAGGTGAAGAGTTAGAACCGGCGCGGGCAAAAGCGCAGGCAATGGGTATCAAACAGATCTATATCGAAGATCTGCGCGAAGAGTTTGTCCGTGATTTTGTATTCCCCATGTTTCGCGCTAACGCGCTTTATGAAGGGGAGTATCTGCTGGGCACGTCTATCGCAAGACCACTGATCGCAAAACGCCTGGTCGAAATTGCCAATGAAACCGGCGCAGATGCTATTTCCCACGGCGCAACTGGCAAAGGCAACGATCAGGTGCGGTTTGAACTCGGCGCATATGCACTGAAACCGGGCATTCGGGTAATCGCACCCTGGCGGGAATGGGATCTGACTTCCCGTGACAAACTCATGGCCTACTGTGAAGCTCATAACATACCGGTCGAGAAGAAGCGCGGTCAGAAGTCACCATACTCTATGGATGCAAACCTGCTGCATATTTCCTACGAAGGCGATCATCTGGAGAACCCAGGGGCAGAACCTGAAGACGACATGTGGTTATGGTCTGTATCCCCCGAGAACGCGCCAGATAAAGCCACCTACATTGAACTGGGTTACCAGAATGGCGACATCGTAGCCATTGATGGTCAGCCGATGTCGCCTGCGACCGTACTGGCATATTTGAACAAGGTCGGCGGCGAAAACGGCATTGGCCGTGCAGACATCGTTGAAAATCGCTATGTGGGCATGAAGTCACGTGGCTGTTATGAAACCCCCGGTGGCACCATTATGCAAAAAGCGCACCGAGCAATTGAGTCGCTGACGCTGGACAGAGAACTTGCTCACCTTAAAGATGAACTGATGCCCAAGTATGCCTCACTGGTTTATAACGGATACTGGTTCTCCCCAGAAAGGAAAGCCTTGCAGGCGCTGATTGACTACTCTCAACAGTACGTCAATGGCACCGTGCGTCTGAAATTGTACAAAGGTAACGTGGCTGTTGTTGGCAGAGAATCGTCTGACTCGCTGTTTGATGTCAAAATTGCCACATTCGAAGATGATGCTGGTGCGTACAATCAGGCAGATGCAGGCGGGTTTATCAAACTGAATGCCTTGCGCCTGCGCATCGCTGCGGGTAAAGGGCGAAAAATCTGAGCCTGGATTGTTGACCCGTGCCATCGCTGAGCTAATCAGCGATGGCACGCACTGTTGTTATCTCTACCCAACCGGCGCTAATCTGCGCAGTGACTGATGCGATGCTGCATTTTGTAGTCTTCTCTTTTAATCGAGGCGATTTTCTGGCGAATTGCCTTGCCAGCCTCAAACGCTGTGCACCCGATTTTCCAGTGCTGATCATCGATGACAATAGTACCGATCCAGGTACCATCAACCTGTTGGCCGAGGCAAACAGTCATTGCAGAGTGGTTCAACCACCACTTTCCGACGGCAAGTCTCACAGCAAACATGGCGGACTATACGGAAATCTGCAATTGGCTCTGGACACACTGAGCGATGAAGATCTGATCTGTACCGTGCAGGATGACATGCAACTGATACGCACTGTCACCACCGCTGAGGCCAGCGCGCTGGAAGAGTGGTTCGCAGCGAGCGCACAACGAGGTTTTGTGCACCATGCGTTTATGAAAGGTAGCGAACGTCGTCGCAATAACATTGATTATCATGAACCGGAGCAGGTTTACTACAACATACGGCCGGACAGCAGCGTAGGGTCCTGGTATTCCGACATCTTTATTGCGAGCGTGGGCCGGCTCAGAACCAGTAACTGGAAATTTGGCAGCCGCGAGTCACTGAACGAACAGCAGGCCAAACACTTGTTCAAGCCGATGGCTTATTGGCAGAACCCTTTTGTGGCATGGCTGCCGGCAGCACCGACCTGGCGCGGAAAACGACGCACGCTGGCATTGCGTCTTGGCGAGAAAAAACATCATTGTGGTTTGTATCCTCTGCAGATACTGCAGGGCAAAGCCGAACAGGACTTCCTACAGCGTTCACCGGATGAGCAGCCTTACGCAGAAACTTACCTGCACATTTGCGAGGACGTAGCCGGCCGGCTGAATGTAAAAACCCCTTGGGTTTATCATCCGCTGCAGGGCAGTCGATGGCTGAAGTGGTTGAACAGTCTGGAACTAAAGCTGCGCAAGATAACCGCTGTCGACTAACTGGCTGATACCGTGCTGCGTCTGAGTTACTCGATTTTTTTCATTAAGCTGCCGTAACGCTTTGTTGGCCTTGACTCGCTCTGGATCCACATACCCGCGAGCATGATCCAGATGAATACAAATGGCATCGTAACGAACATGGCGTGGTTTGATGCCTGCATTGATCAAGCGTACGCCAAACTCCCTATCCTCGCCGCCCCAGGGCATACGCTCATCAAATCCATTGACCCGCATGATATCTGCTCGCCAGGCTGACGCATTGGATCCTTTCAAATTACAGCGGGTCGGCGTGATTTTATTCAACACGGGGGCCCAAAATGGGCTGGCTGAAATCTTCATGGTTTTGCGAGAACGGGGCAAGCCGTGCGCATATAACCAGCGTTTATCAAAGCAGCGGCCGCTTTTTATATCATCCTCACTAATGGCTGTACTGGTGCTCATCGGCAATTTGAAATAGCTGCCTGACAAATAAAAACCGGGCTCGGCGCGGTTGACATGAGTCGCGACAAAATCGGTTCTGGGTATGCAGTCGCCATCCGTAAACACAATGTAGGGCGTCGTGGCATGCAGAATTGCCTTGTTCAGAATCCGGCATTTACGAAACCCATCATCTCGTTGCCAGACATGCTTTATCGGAAACGCCGCTCGCTGTTGCATGTCACTGATCAAGCGGGCGGTTTCTTCGCGGGACCCATCATCCGCAATAATCATTTCAAAGTCCTGGGTCGATTGGCACATGTACCCGATCAGTACTTTCTCCAGCCAGGCAGGGGAGTTATAGGTGGACACTATAACGCTGACGCGCATCAGACTACTCCTCGGTTTTCTGCTTGAAGTCACATAAATCGTAAATTGTACACGCGCCACAGCGAGGCTTTCTGGCGGTACAAACATAACGGCCATGTAATATCAGCCAATGGTGCGCGTCCAGCAGAAACTCAGACGGTACCAGCCTCAGCAAGCGCTTTTCGACGTTAAGCACATTTTTACCGGGCGCAATACCCGTGCGGTTTGAGACGCGGAAGATATGGGTATCAACCGCCATTGCCGGTTGCCTGAACGCAGTGTTAAGCACCACGTTAGCGGTTTTTCGTCCAACCCCTGGAAGAGCTTCCAGGGCTTCTCGGGTAGCCGGCACAACCGACTCATGATTGTCGACCAGGGCTTTGCAGGTCTTGATGACATTTTCAGCTTTGGTATTAAACAACCCGATGGTCTTGATAAATGGCTTTAAACCATCAACACCCAAGGCAAGTATCGCCTCAGGCGTGTTTGCCTCTTTGTATAGCACTCGTGTCGCTTTGTTCACGCTGACATCGGTCGCCTGGGCAGACAGAATAACGGCAATCAACAACTCAAACGTAGTCTTGAACTCGAGCTCCGTTGTTGGGTCAGGATTTTCAGCGCGTAACCGGGTGAAGATGGCTGTGCGTTTTTCACGATTCATCGGATTCTCCCGGTTACCCTCACGCGTTTGTCCTCTGCGGGGGTACGTCGATCAGATACAGGTGTCTGCTGACTTTTAATCCAGTTAATCAAGGCGAGCATCATTGCGGTCACCAGTAAACCTCCGCTGGACATGGCAAATAATTTCAGTCGCGGATAGTCATTGATAATGACAATACCTGACGCTGACCATGCCGGATTTAGCAGATGCAGATTACTCAGTACTACGCCGGTACCCAACAATTCGCGCATCACCGCCAACCCCAGCAGGACAGAGCAAAACAAGGCCCCTCGCCACAGAGCAACTTTTATGGCTGCTGCATCAGCCTGCTCCCATGTGCCAAGCAGGTGCATATAAATCAATGCATTTGAAGCGATCAACGGCAACCATAACCCCGCAAACACAATGGCTTCGTAGCGCAACAACTGCAGGGTCACACTCAGTATTGTCACAACAGTGGCCAGCAAAGCCGCCACAATACTCAGCGTAAAGGCTGATCCGGCATCCAACAACAAAGGCTCTTTTCGCAGCATAGGCGCCACCAGACACAACACTGCCGTGCAAATCAACAGCACAGCCCAGCTGCTCAAGCCGATCAACAAGGCCAGACCGCTGCTGCTGCTCGCGGCAATCAATGATGCCAGCGATAACACCACCAGCGAAGAAACACTGCCGCTGCTGTTAAACAAATGCGTTAGCGGTTTCATGGCGATTTTTTCCTGACGCGCAACTGCCCCAAGTGTTTACGAACAGTCCACTCGTCAATCAATGGACTACACATATTCACCAGCAATATGGAAAGGGCTACTGAGTCCAGATAACTTCCCCATATTCTGATGCTGTACATAACCGTGCCGATCAGCACACCATAGATCAGCTTGCCAGCTGCACTGGAAGGCGAGCTTGCCGGATCAGTGGCGATAAAAAAGGCGCCGATCATCGTGGATGTACTGAACAAATGTAACCACGGCGAACCAACAATAGCTTCTTGTCCGGGCTGATAAAACAAAGTTGACAGCAGCAGCACCGTGCCAATTACCGTCATCGGTATGTGCCAACTGATGACTTTTTGCCACAACAGTATCAGGCCTCCTGCAGCAAAACTCACGGCCAGCATTTCCCAGCCGGTGCGAGCCTGACGATCCCATATGGAGAACCCTTCTGCCTCCGCCATCAGGATGCGTGCTGGCGCAGCGAACTTGTATTCGATCAGAGGCGTCGCGGTTGCAAATCCATCAGGTACTACCGCAAAGGGTGTCAGTGCCATCTCGCGCAGAAAAGGAAAACTCAGTTGCAGGCTGGTATAGACGCCAAAAGCGCTCAGCGGATCAATAGGCGCCTCAGCATAACTACCCGAGCCTGGCAAATACCAACCCGTCATATGCAGAGGAAACATCACCAACAAACTGACATATGCCAATGCGGCAGGATTAAAAACATTGTGGCCCAGACCACCAAACACATGTTTTCCAAAGATGCTTGCGATAAAAATGCCACTCGCGGCAATCCACCAGGGTGAGCCTGGCGGCAAGGCAAAACTCAGCAACACCGCAGTAACCAGCATGCTCAGATCACCGAGATAAAAAAATACCGGCCGGCCTCTGGCGCGCATCACCAGGGCTTCAATCAGCAGCCCCAAAACAGAGGTGATTGCCAGATTGATCAGAAAACCAATCCCAAAGAACCACGTGTAACAAATCGCTGCCGGAATCAGTGCCAGCAAGACTGTCGCCATCACGCCGGTCACCGTGCTGGCGGGTTTTAAGAACGGGCTGCTGATGCGATGCTTGTTGCGGCTCACTGGCTACCATCCTTGTTTATGTCAGCTTTGCTCAGCAACTCTGCTTTGCGGGCGCGTGTTCTGGCGACAGCCGCTTCGATTTCACTTTTAATCTGCTCAGCAGATTTATGGGTGACCGGGCTGCCAGATTCCACCGCAGCTTCTTTGCCGGGGTTTTCTCCTTCGGCAATTGACACCAGTTTGTCTTGGAGTTTTTCAAGTTTGCGTTGCTGCACAGCAACAACATTGTCAGCCTGACGTTGCTGGTGTTTCTCGAATAAAGCTTGCCATCTGGACGATTCGCCGCAGTCCGCTTCCTCATGAATCAACGCTTTTTCGTCCCGGTAATAGGCGACCAGCGGTATCTGGCTAGGACACACTGCTGCGCATGCACCGCACTCGATACAATCCAATATCCCATTCTGAACAGCGCTGTCATGGCGTTGATGCCTGGATGCAAAATATAGCGTCTGGGGTTGTAACTTGACCGGACATACGGGCGCGCAAAAATCACACCGGATACAGTCGCGGTGCGGGACGCTGCTGGCCTTAACGCTTTGAATATCCTGCTGACTGGCCGCTAACAGACAATTGCTGGTTTTAAGTAACGGTGTCTCAAAATCATCCACCACATACCCCATCAAGGGGCCGCCCACCAGCAATCGCTCCAGCGCTGATGGATCAAAACCAGCAAACTGCAATAGGTGAGATAACGGAGTGCCAATCAACGCTTCAACATTAACAGGGTTGCGAAGCGCGCTGCCGGTCAGCGTAGTGACACGTGATATCAAGGGTTCGGCATCAGTGATTGCCTTAAATATCGCTCTGGCGGTGGCTACGCTGTGGCACAACACACCAACATCACTCGGACGCTGACCGGACATCGGTTGTATGCCGGTGATGATGCGGATTAACTGCTTTTCGCCCCCGGACGGATAAATCGCCGGAACGAGTACCAGTTTAACAACAGGCAATCCACCGAGAGGATGATTGGCCGACTCCAGTCCAGCAATAGCTGATTGTATGGCTTTGATAGCCTCGTGCTTATCCTCTTCAATACCAATCACACAGTCTTGCGCGCCGACAATCGTCTGAATGATCCGCGATCCCTCAACAATCTCATCTGCGTATTCCCGCATCAACGCTTCGTCCGCTGTTATGTAAGGCTCGCACTCAGCACCGTTAATGATCAGCGTCTTTATTGCGGATGCGCTCAGCTTGATGGCCGTTGGAAAACCCGCGCCCCCCAGACCACAAATACCGGCTTCAAACACCGCCTGGCGCAACTCATCTATGTGCCTTTGCTGCCACGGAGTTACCTCTAGTGGCGATAACGGCAACTCCGGATCAGTAAGATCGTTTCCATCGGTTTTAATGACGATGGCAGTTTGCCGAGGGTCAATGCTTTGATGCCAGGGACGGCCAGGCTGCGGCCTTATGTTCACAGCGGCCAATTGAAAATCGATAGCGGTGATAAATCCCGAGGTAGGCGCGTGCAGATTAACACTACCGTTCCCATGGGCTGCTGCAATCAACTGACGTTTGTAAACATACTGGCCCGGCCTTACAACAGGGACTGCATCATCCCCCTGGTGCTGCTTCAGTGGCAAAATCAATTGAGAAGGCAAAGGCAGCTGGCTTGATGGCATGCCAATAATTTTATGCTGTAAAGATACCTGCTTGTTTGGCGCGGGAACAATGCCACCCGGTAACGCATAAATCGGTGATAACCAGCCCGGTTTTCCAGCAAGTCGAAACAAAAAAGGCTTGATGTATTTTTTAATCAACAAACTTCGGCTTATGCGGCTCATGTGTTCACCACTCTGATGGTGGACAGACCCTGCACAGCCAGAGGCAACATGTCGATGCAGTCAACAGGGCAGGGGTCTACACACAGATCACACCCTGTGCAATCAGCCGTAATGACGGTATGCATTAATTTGGGTGCGCCAACAATCGCATCAACCGGACAAGCCTGAATGCATTTGGTGCAACCAATACACTCCGGCTCACGAATCACCGCAACGCGCTTTGGCAAATGCCAGCCGTGGGAGACATCCAGAGGCATCTCTGGCAGATCCAGAAGTTTAGCCAGACGTCTGATAGTCTGGCTTCCACCTGGCGGGCAACGATTAATGTTTTCCCCTGCAGCGATAGCCTGTGCGTAGGGCAAACAACCCGCGTAACCACACTGCCCACATTGTGTTTGCGGCAACACTTTGTTGATGCGCTCTACCGCCGGCCCTGCAAGCGTGCTTCTGCCCGCAATGCCGCCGTGCAATCGAACCATACACCAGAGAAAACCGAGTAACAGTGCTACTGTTAACAGAACGGCGCCGAGGATGTTAATCATGGCACTAGTCCCTCTAAAGCAAGGATTGCCAGCGACATAATGCCCGCACTGACCAACAAAACTGGAGTGCCCCTGAAAGGCATTGGCATGTCATCAGTATTCACACGTTGCTGAATCGCTGAAAAAATCAGCAAGAACATGACAAACGCGACTGCGTTAACGGCTGCAAACGCTGTGACGGCAGCCAAGCTATCCAATTGCCATAACGCCAACAGACTGGTTCCGATAACAGCACTGTTTAATGCCGCCACCGGAAAACTGCGAGTTAAAACCGGTAGATCAGCAGGAGCAAGGTGAGTCAGAACCAAACGCAGAGGAACAAGCAACAGGGATGACAACACCATGGTTAATGGCAGAACCAACCATTGTTCAGGCATCTGGGCCGACAACTGACTCGCCGGTGCCAACAACAGATAGGTGAGAATGGTGCTGAACACCATCAGAAAGGCCACACAAAGCCCAAAGACGCCAGTGCGGCGCAAACCGTACGCACCTGCGAACCACGCATCCAGCCCCAACATTTGAGTCAGTACCAAATGATTGACCAAGGCAATGCTGACTATGGCAGTTAGAAATTCTGACACTAATGCGTTTTCCGTACGTAGTACTTCAATAACAATGGCGGGCAGTGAACACAGGCGCGGGAGTTTATCATGACAATCCGCGCGGTAGTGCGCTGAGAACTGTTTCGCCTTTTGCCCGGCAAGACATCAATCGCGTATCATCTGTGCGGTTTGCCGATATCAAGGCAATTATGTTCGACTATCCACGTCAGGGTGCGTGGTTTAACAGGAAGCAGTATTGTGAAGAAGTGGATGTGTATTGTGTGTGGTCTGATTTATGACGAGGCCGAGGGTTGGCCAGATGACGGCATTGCAGCGGGAACACGCTGGGAAGATGTTCCCGCCGACTGGGCATGTCCTGAATGCGGTGTTGGCAAAGAAGACTTTGAAATGATTGAAACAAATTAAAAAGGATCACCCCGGTGTCAAAACGTAAAATTCTGGTAACCAGCGCTCTGCCTTATGCTAACGGTCCGATTCATCTCGGCCATGTTCTGGAGGCAGTCCAGACAGACATCTGGGTACGTTTTCAAAAAATGCGCGGCGAACACTGCATCTATGTGTGTGCTGATGATGCCCATGGCACCGCCATTATGTTGCGGGCCGAAAATGAAGGCATTTCCCCTGAACAGCTTATAGATAAAGTAAAAGCTGATCATAAAAGCGCATATGACGGATTTTTAATAGATTTTGATAACTTTCATTCAACCCACAGTGAAGAAAATCGCCACTTATCTGCAACCGTTTATAAAGCACTGCGGGCCAATAATCGCATCGCAGTGCGCAACATTACGCAGCTGTATGATCCGGAAAAAGGCCTGTTCCTGGCGGATCGTTTTGTGAAAGGCAGTTGCCCCAAGTGTAAAGCCGATGACCAGTATGGCGACAACTGCGAAGTCTGCGGAGCAACCTACAGCCCTAATGATCTGATCAATCCCCGCTCAACGTTGTCCGGAGCAACACCAGTGCAGCGCGAGTCGGAGCATTACTTCTTCAAGCTGCCTGAGTTTACCGACATGTTAAAAGCGTGGACGCGTAGCGGCACTCTGCAGGAACAGGTTGCCAACAAACTCAGTGAATGGCTGGATGCAGGACTACAGGAATGGGACATCAGCCGTGATGCACCGTATTTTGGCTTTGAGATCCCCGATACGACCGGCAAGTATTTTTACGTTTGGCTGGATGCGCCTATCGGTTACATGGCAAGTTTCCTGAATTTTTGTGATCGCACCGGCACATCGTTTGCTGACTATTGGGCCCCGGATAGCAGCGCAGAGCTGTATCATTTTATCGGCAAGGACATCATCAATTTCCACGCATTGTTCTGGCCTGCGATGCTGACTGATGCGGGGTACCGGACTCCCACCGCTGTGTTTGCACACGGATTTATGACGGTAAATGGCAAAAAAATGTCCAAGTCCCGTGGCACCTTTATCAACGGCCATACTTACCTGCGACACTTGCATCCTGAATACCTGCGCTATTTTCTGGCATCGCGCCTCGGCAATGGCGTCGAAGACCTTGATCTGAATCTGGAAGAGTTTGTAAACAAGGTGAACTCGGATCTGGTTGGCAAACTGGTCAATATTGCCAGCCGATGCGCGGGTTTTATCACGCGCGGTTTTGACGGAGTATTGGGTGCACAGCTTGCAGCACCAGAATTGGTTACAGAGTGCCAGGCTGCAGGCGACGAAATCGCGCAGGCTTATGAACAACGAGAGTACCAGCGGGCAATAAGGCAGATCATGATGCTGGCCGACAGAGCCAATCAGTCCATTGCCGAGCAAGCACCCTGGACGCTGGCGAAACAGAATCCCCAAGACCCACAGGTTCAGGCGATCTGTACAACGGGCATTAATCTGTTCCGCTTGCTGATGACCTATCTGAAACCCGTATTGCCTGCCATGGCTATCAAAGCAGAAAAATTCATGAATGTCCCGGCGCTCCGCTGGAGTTGTGCGAGCGAGATCTTGTTGTCTCACAAGATCAATCATTTTGAGGCATTGATGACACGTGTCGAACAAGCGTCCGTGGACGCCATGTTGGCAGAGGCCGCTGCCGATGTAGAGAAAAACAGCCAGAAAAGCGCGGCAGAGCCATCTACACCTGTTATCGAATCACCGCTGGCCATGGAGCCGGTCATTAACGAAATCGATTATTCGGACTTCGCTAAAGTGGACCTCAGAGTCGCCTTGATTGTTGAAGCTGCCTATGTAGAAGGTGCTGACAAGTTATTGCAACTGACTCTGGATCTGGGTGCTGATGCCCAAGGGCAACCGGTGCGGCGCAACGTTTTTTCGGGTATCCGGTCAGCCTATCAACCGGAAGAACTCAAAGGTCGGTTAACAGTTATGGTCGCCAACCTGAAACCACGCAAAATGAAATTCGGGATGTCGGAGGGCATGGTTCTGGCGGCAGGGCCCGGGGGCAAAGATATCTGGCTGTTGAGCCCTGATCAGGGGGCAAAACCAGGCATGAGGATTATTTGAATATCAATGCCGGCTAGCTGACAGGATTGATTGACGTCAGGATGATTTGTCAGGTTAACTCGGTCATCAATCGCTCAGCAGACAACTCCAAACACTGACAACAGGAAATTTCAGATGATCGATGCACGTGCTGCCACTCGGTTCCGGCAATTTGCCATAGTAAGTATTTGCCTGATTTTCGCCAGCGGCACACACGCGCAGTTGGACGAATCACTGAGGGACATCGAAAGCTCCATCATAAAAATTTATACCACCTCTGCAGCGCCAGACTATTTTACGCCCTGGCGACTGATGAACCCGAGCCAGAGCAGTGGCTCGGGGGCAGTGATCAGCGATCGTCGTATTCTGACCAATGCCCATGTTGTTGCTGACGCCAGTTATGTGCAGGTACAGAAACACAATGATGCCGAACGTTATCAGGCCCGGGTTGAATTTATATCGCACGCCTCCGATCTGGCATTGATAGTTGTAGATGATGAGTCCTTTTTTGAGGATACCCCGGCGCTGGAAATTGGTGATCTGCCGGAACCTAACACCGAAGTGTTTGTGTTTGGTTATCCGGTGGGTGGTCGCACACTGAGTATCACCAAAGGCATTTTGTCCCGGGTTGAACAACAGGTCTATGCACACTCTGGTGAATTCCTGTTGGCAGGTCAGATAGATGCGGCCATTAACCCTGGCAATAGCGGCGGCCCGGTGATTGTGGACGGCAAGATTGCTGGAGTAGTGATGCAGTCAGGCGGTGGCGGACGTACTGAAGCACTGGGGTATTTTGTACCTCCGGATATCGTGCGACATATGTTGACGGATGCATCAAATGGCCAGTATGACGGTTTTCCTGACCTTGGTTTCCGCACCCAGGATCTCGAAAGCCCCGCCGCCAAAGCGGCCTATGGATTGAGCCCGGATCAGAACGGCGTACTGGTCATCAAGGTGTTTGAGAACTCGCCAGCCGATGGCATTTTGCGCGAGAACGATGTCCTGTTGAGTATCGATCGTTATAACGTCGCCGGTGATAGCACGATAAGTCTCGGCCGCTCGCTGCAAACCAACTACAAACATGCCATAGATCTGAAACAGATCGGAGATGAAGTTCCCTTGCAGATCGCCCGTCAAGGTCAGATGCTGAATCTGACACTGACTGCGCAGCGCAGACAGGCCAGTTACAGTCTGGTCAGAGGCGAGCAGTTTGACTCGTTACCTGAGTACTACATTTACGGTGGCATCTTGTTTGTCCCACTCAACATGAACCTGATCAAACGCTGGGGGCCGGACTGGACCCGGACGGCACCGGTAAATCTGCTGCATGCCCGCAGCCAGTGGAGTTCACCTGAAAAACGCGAAGTGGTTGTTGCACTTCAGGTATTGCCTGCTGATGTCAACCTTGGCTACCACGATGTCAGAAACTGGATAGTGGATTCGGTCAATGGTGTTGCTGTGCAGGATTTTTATCAGTTCAGCAGACAACTGAGGGACAACAGTGAAGATTTTGTGGTTTTCCGCGGGGAATCGGGGTACCAGATGGTTGTAAATCATGATCAGGCCGTCTCATCCGAGGCCGCCATTCTCGATCAATACCGCATTCCGTCCGCAAGCTCTGACGGGCTGTTTGACGTTCAACAGTTGGCCGGACAACCCTGATCAGCGTATGATTCGCGCTTTGCCCGCCGGGTTGCAATAGCCCGGAATTGGAGAATAGAAAGACTATGAGCATCAAGTCAGACAAGTGGATTCGCACCATGGCAACGGAGCACGGCATGATCGAGCCGTTTGAGCCCGGCCAGGTACGTTATGTCAATGGCGGGAAAGTGATTTCGTATGGCACATCAAGTTATGGTTATGACGTGCGCTGTGCGACCGAATTCAAGATTTTCACCAACGTGCACACCAGCAATGTGGTCGATCCCAAAAACTTTGATGAAAGCAGTTTTGTGACCATCAATGAACCATACTGCATTATTCCGCCTAACTCCTTTGCGCTGGCGAGGACCGTGGAGTATTTTCGCATTCCGAGTGATGTGTTGACCGTCTGTCTTGGCAAGTCCACCTATGCGCGCTGTGGCATCATTGTGAATGTCACCCCGCTTGAGCCTGAGTGGGAAGGCCATGTGACGCTGGAGTTTTCAAACACCACACCGTTGCCTGCAAAAATATATGCCAATGAAGGTGTTGCCCAGATGCTGTTTTATCAATCGGATGAACAGTGCGAAATGACTTACAAACAGCGCAATGGCAAATACATGGGACAGACGGGCGTAACCCCGCCGAGGGTTTAACTGAAGGTTTTCATAACAGCCCTTTGTCTCTTTGCCTGGCAACTCGCGGCATCATGAAGTCTTCCTGATGGCATGGGATTTTCGCTGTGCTTTGTGAGTATAATCGGCGTCGTTTCGAAACCGACTAACCTAACAGACGCGCAGCAGATCACATTACAGTGCCAACCTCCCTACAAAATCCGGCAACCGATTCACCACCGTTGATTCAGGCCCAAGCCTTGTTCTGTGAACGCGATGAACGGATTTTGTTTTCTGACCTTCACTTCGATGTAGCGGGGGGTGAACTCGTCCAGGTCAAGGGCAGTAACGGCAGCGGAAAAACTAGTCTTTTACGCATTCTTTGTGGGTTGAACGAGGACTTTAGCGGAGCAATACTCTGGAAAGGCGAGCCAGTTGTAGATGTTCGCGAAGACTTTCTTGCGTCAATGATCTATATCGGCCATCGCGCGGGAGTCAACCGGATACTGACACCTCGCGAGAATCTGCTTTGGAGCGCGTCGCTGCAAGCTCCGGCTGATGACAGTCAAATTATGGAAGCGCTCGACCGACTTGGTCTGCGAGCCTACGAAGACATACCTTGCAGAAACCTGTCAGCCGGCCAGACACAGAGAGTTGCACTGGCGCGCCTTTTGATTAGTCGCGCCAGTGTGTGGATACTCGACGAGCCGTTTACCACGCTGGATGTCCACGGCGTGAAAAACCTGGAAAACCTGTTAGCGGAACATGTCAGCACTGGCGGGGCGGTAATCTTGACCACGCATCACCCGTTGAATGTGAACTGCAGAGCGCGAGCGCTGGATCTTGATCACCAGAGGATCAATTCATGAGCGACGCTCGCGAAATTCAAGACATCAAAGGTGTCAGCACTTGGTCTGCATTCTGCGCCACACTCAGGCGCGACCTGATCATCGCACTGAAACGCAGAAATGATTTACTGAATCCAATCATGTTTTTCCTGATTGTGGTGAGCCTTTTTCCTCTGGGAATCAGCCCTGATCCGGTTGAACTGAGCAGCGTGTCTGCGGGAGTTGTCTGGGTCTCAGCGTTACTGGCTTCCATGCTGTCATTGGATAATCTTTACAGGGCAGATTTTGAAGATGGTTCGCTTGAACAGTTACTGCTGTCACCGCAGCCGTTGTATTTTTTGGTGCTGGCCAAGAATATAGCTCACTGGCTAATCAGTGGACTGCCGGTGGTGATTTTGTCGCCCCTGCTGGCCTACATGCTTTACCTACCATCAGAAGCGTACTGGACCATGGTGCTTACCCTGTTTATCGGCACACCGGTGTTAAGTCTGTTCGGCTCCATTGGAGTTGCGCTCACTGTTGGCCTTGGCAGCAGAGGTCTCATTCTGGCGGTGATTGTTTTGCCGCTATCAACGCCCGTTCTTATAATTGGTGCTAAAGCAGTGACGGACGTCATGTTTGGATTGCCCGTAAGCAGCCATTTCGCTCTTTTAGGCGCTATACTTGCGCTGGCATTAACGATGGCACCTTTGGCCTCAGCAGCGGCCTTGCGAATAAGCGTAAACTAAGAATCCAAGAGTCAGGGCAGTGCTTCTTTGCCCATCCTTCAGTCAACCAGGAAACGGGAACAGATTATGTGGTTGTGGTTTGCAAAGCTGGGCTCTCCGCGATGGTTTTATGAGCTGTCTGACAAGTGGTTACCATGGCTGTATGTATCGATGCTGATACTGATGTCTATTGGACTTTTTTGGGCACTGTTGATCGTGCCGGAAGATTACCAGCAAGGACAAACCATTCGCATCATGTACATCCACGTCCCTGTTGCCAGTATTTCTCTGGCATGTTTCCCTTTGATGGCGGTCGCCGGCACCATCACACTGGTCTGGAAAATGAAACTCGCTGATATGGTTGCACAAAGCGTAGCGCCGATTGGCGCCTGGTTTACCGGCCTGGCACTGGCTACAGGAGCGATCTGGGGAGATCAGATTTGGGGAACCTGGTGGGCATGGGATGCTCGACTGACTTCACTGCTGATTCAATTTTTCCTGTTTATCGGTGTGATTGCTTTACGATCGGCGATAGACAGTCCGGATGCTGCAGCAAAAGCATGCGCTGTTCTGGCCATTGTAGGAGCGATAAACGTCCCCATCATCAAGTACTCCGTCGACTGGTGGAACACGTTACATCAGCCAGCTAGCAACTTTTCTATGGACCCTGTCGCTCCCAACCCTCCAGAAGTCTGGGTTCCTTTGTTGGTCATGATCTCCGCTGTTTATGTCTTTTTTGCAATTGCACTGATTTTGCGCACCAGAAATGAAATTTTGCAGCGTGAACGCCGATCTCAATGGGTCATTGATCTGGTTGCCCGGGAAAAGAACGTTTGAAGCAGGAGTTGATTAATGTTTGCTCTTCAGTTTTCCAGTCTGTCCGAATTCCTGCACATGGGCGGGGTCTATACCTTTCATATATGGGCGGTTTATCTGCTGTTTGCAGTTTTTATCAGCTACAATCTGCTGCAACCAAAAATGGTCAGACGTCACTTTTTACGTGAACAGAAGCGACGCGCTGCGCGTGACGAAGAGTTGGCATCCAAGACCAATACCCAAAAATAGCTTAGGCAGTATCAATATCAACGCCCTACAAACTGTGTTGTAAATACGGGAATTGTTATGAAACCACATCGTCGCAAGAAGCTGGGAATTATTATTTTTATTGCTGCAGGACTTGGCACGGCTATTGGTCTTTCCCTGTTCGCGCTGAGTAACAATATCGATCTGTTTTTCACACCGACTCAGGTCGCTGCAGGCGAGGTCACGCCCGGTCAGCGAATACGGGTTGGCGGTCTGGTTAAAGAAGGCTCTGTTGAGCACAATCAGGACATACTCGAAGTCAGTTTTGTTACCACAGACTATAATCACGACGTGCGCGTTCATTACGCCGGAATCCTGCCTGACCTGTTCCGCGAAGGTCA
>CANHAR010000027.1 GCA_947458495.1 Gammaproteobacteria bacterium
AAACGAGCTTTTTCGACATTCAGAATTTTTCCCTTTAATGGAAGAATTGCCTGATTCTTTCTGTTTCGACCCTGTTTTGCTGATCCACCTGCTGAATCTCCCTCTACGATGTAGAGTTCTGAAAGCGCAGGATCCTTTTCCTGACAGTCAGCTAATTTGCCAGGCAAACCAGCCATATCCAAAGCGCCTTTACGACGAGTCATTTCTCTGGCCTTTCGCGCGGCTTCGCGCGCTCGTGCCGCATCTATCATTTTGCTGACGATCTGCTTGGCTTCCAGAGGGTTCTCAAGTAGAAAGTCCGTGAAATGACTCACCATTTCTTGCTCTACAGCAGTTTTAACCTCTGAAGACACTAGTTTGTCTTTTGTTTGAGATGAAAATTTCGGATCTGGTACTTTTACGGAAATAACTGCCGTCAATCCTTCACGTGCGTCATCCCCGGTTGTTGCTACCTCTTTACCTTTTTTAGCGGCTACCTCTTTATCGATATAGGTTTTCAGTACACGCGTGAGCGCGCTTCTGAAACCAGCAAGATGAGTGCCGCCATCTCGCTGTGGAATATTATTAGTGTATGGAAAAATATTCTCTTGATAGGTGTCGTTCCATTGCAATGCAATTTCAACTGTAATGCCGTCCTCTTCTCGCTGGGCAATAAAATGGAAAATCTTGTTGATGGGAGTTTTATTTGTGTTGAGATAGTCAACAAAGGCTTTTAACCCACCATCATATCTATAGGTATCTTGTTTTCCTGAGCGCTCATCTTTTAAATGAATAGTGACTCCTGCATTCAGAAAGGCCAATTCCCTTAACTTCTTGGCCAGAATGTCATAGTGGAATTCAATATTCTTGAAGGTGAGTGGGGATGGCTTGAAAAAAGTTTCAGTTCCGTTTGCGGTCGTCTCCCCAACGACTGCCAAGGGTGCCTGCGGAACGCCGTGCTTGTAAAACTGTTCGTGTACCTGACCCCCGCGCCTGATAGTCAGCTTAAGATCTTCTGATAGCGCGTTCACTACGGATACGCCCACACCGTGTAAACCACCCGAAACCTTATAGCTGTTGTCGTCGAATTTACCGCCCGCATGAAGAACGGTCATTATTACCTCAGCGGCTGACACCCCTTCCGCGTGCATATCTGTTGGGATACCTCGGCCATTGTCTGTTACAGAAACGCCCTCGCCAACATGCACTACGACCGAGATCTCATCACAATGGCCTGCTAGTGCCTCATCGATTGAATTGTCTACCAACTCAAAAACCATATGATGTAGGCCGGTTCCATCCTCTGTATCACCGATATACATACCCGGTCTCTTTCGTACCGCATCTAATCCTTTGAGAACCTTAATGCTCGACGAGTCGTAGGTTGATTCCGTAGTCATACACTTCTCCAATTAGACAGCCGGTTTAACAGCCTGTATTTTACCATGTTCCACGTGGAACTTCCCTGACGTCTCCGTTAAATCTGAGACCCGCGCAAGATCGCCACTAGTGATTGCCGTAAAGATACACTGGTTCTTTGAAGTGATTAAGGCATCCAGGACTGCCCCACTGCTATTTGCATCTAACTCAGATGCCAGATCATCAACTAGAAAAGTAATTGTGTAGGCTGGGTTTCCCTGATCTGCTTTTATCTGAGATAGATATCTGCTCATGGATATCTTTAGCGCGCACGCGACAAGCTTTATCTGCCCTCTGCTCAAAACCTCACTGACAGGAAGCCCTGCGCTGGTTATCGCAACATCAGCTCGATGTGGCCCTAATGTCGTAGCTCTATATTTAGTATCTTTTGCTCTCGAATCGAAGAGGGCGTGATGAAGGGACATACCTCTAGGCCATCCTTTTTTATAGTCTATTGAGATATCAATTGCTGGCAGAAATTCATTAATCGTTTTTAGAAGCACTGGGATATATGACTTCAGCAATTGCTTACGATGAAGATGCATTTCTTCTCCAGATTTGGCGAGCTCCTCATCCCAAATAGTAAGCTGGCTCTGGATATCGCGGGGGCTTAGTTTAAGCAAAGCATTACGCTGCTGCACAAGTCGACGATAATTTCTCCATCGCCCCAGGTATGAATGTTCCACGTGGAACATCGCCCAGTCTATAAACCGCCTTTTTACGCCGGCACCGCCGTCGATTAGCAAAAAACTATCAGAATTTAGGACCTGTATTGGCATAAGGGGAGCTACTTCTTTCCAGCCAGACTGAGGCTCAGAGTTCAATCGAAGATTAGGCGTGGTCGACAAATCACGCTGCAGGCCAATGCGATCACCTGAAAAGAGTTCTGCATAAATTAAAAACTGATCCTTGCCTTCCGCTAGAAGTGGGTCGACTCTTGCTGTTCTGAACGATTTACCTACGCTCAATACATGAATCGCTTCCATGAAGCTGGTCTTGCCACTCCCGTTATCACCAATAAAAAGATTTACCTCAGGGCGCAGATCAAGATCAACGTTCTTCAGATTTCTGAAGTTATCGACCTTGATGCGTTTAAGCGCGGACATTGGGGGGGCTAGACATTATTAGCACAGCAATCGGGAACCAGTAGATATCATCAAAGCCGCATCGGCATGACAACGTAAACAGCATCAGACGCAGACACTGCCTCAACCAAAGCGCTGCTATTAGAATCAGAAAGTGTGAATCTCACCTTATCACTATCCAGGACATTTAACACATCCAATAGGTAGCTAACGTTAAATCCAATTTCCAGAGGCTCGCCCTGGTAATCAACCGATATTTGATCCTCTGCCTCTTCTTGCTCAGGATTGTTAGCCACAACCTTGAGTTCATCAGCAGCGAGGACTAAATGAACTCCGCGGTACTTTTCATTTGACAGTATTGAGGCACGGCCAAAGGCAATCTTGAGACTACTCTTTTCACCAATAACAAATTTGTCCCCGCCTTTAGGAAGCACTCTCTGGTAGTCAGGAAACTTGCCATCAACAAGCTTGGATGTAAACGTAAAGTCTTCAAGCTTCGCCCTTATATGCCCCGCACAAAAGACCAAAGACAAGGAGCCATCGCCTGGCTCGGCCAATAACCGCGACAGCTCCAGAACACCCTTACGAGGAACGATAACCTGCAAAGTTTCACTGACACCAGTCTCAATCCCGGTCGTATGCATTGCCAATCGATGTCCATCTGTCGCAACGACTCTGAACCATGACTTGCCGACCTCAAACAACATTCCATTTAAATAATAGCGTACGTCTTGCTGAGCCATTGCAAACGCACAAGAATCAACAAGCTTCTTCAGCTCTGTACGATTAATCCGCAACTCATGCGTCCCAGCTTCATCAACGGTGACAGGAAAATCTGTTGCGGGTAACGTCGCCAGTGTAAAACGGCTGCGGCCAGATTTAATCAGACACTTTCCATCTTCAACAGACAAGGACAGGACAGACCCGTCAGCAAGAGACTTGCATATATCCATCAGTTTTCTTCCTGGCACAGTAATCTCACCAGGAAAGAATCCCTCATTAACTTTGACTCTTCCAAGCAACTCAACTTCAAGGTCGGTGCCTGTAATTTCCAGAAAGTCGTTTTTCAGACTCAGCAGCACATTGGCCAGCACCGGCAAGGTATGCCTGCGCTCCACCACACCCGCCGCCAACAGCAGAGGTTTTAAAATAGCATCTCTGGAAATAGAAAATTGCATGATTCGATCTCGAATAATTTCTTATCTTTATTGAAAAAACCGTTGTTAAACCCGGTTACCGGAATAAGCCGCTATTGCCCACTAAAAAGATTAGGTGGCTAATGCTCTCAGGAGATTATTATAGTCTTCAGCTAAATCCTGGGAACTACCCCTAAGCTTTTTAATCTGCTTACACGCATGCAATACTGTTGTGTGGTCGCGACCACCAAAAGCATCGCCTATCTCAGGCAGGCTGTGATTTGTCAGTTCTTTGGCCAATGACATAGCAACTTGACGAGGCCTCGCAACAGATCTGTTTCTACGCTTGGAGAGCATATCAGCCATCTTGATCTTATAATACTCCGCAACTGTTCTCTGTATGTTATCTATAGAAACGAGTTTTTCATGCAAAGCAAACAAATCACGTAAAGCCTCTCTTACCAATTCAAGATCGATCCGGCGGCCTACAAAGTTCGCATGAATGATAACCTTCTTCAGCGCGCCTTCCAGCTCTCTTACGTGAGAGCGCAGCCTCTGTGCAATAAACATAGCAGCGTCACCGGGCAGCTCTATGTTGCTTTGTGCCGCCTTATTAATAAGGATTGCTGCGCGAGTTTCCAGCTCTGGAGGCTCTACAGCAACACTAAGACCCCAGCCAAATCTAGACTTGAGACGCTCCTCCAACCCATTGATTTCTTTGTGATATTTGTCGCTGGTAAGAATAATTTGCTGCCCGCCTTCCAGCAAGGCATTAAACGTATGAAAAAACTCTTCCTGCGAACGCTCCTTTCCTGCAAAAAACTGAATGTCATCAATAAGCAGTGCATCGACTGAGCGATAGTATCTTTTAAACTCGTTGATCGCGTTTAACTGAAGTGCCGTCACCATGGTTGCTACAAAGGTTTCAGAGTGCAGGTACACAACTCTTGCGGTTGGTTTTCTCGCAAGCATATGATTACCAATAGCATGCATCAAGTGTGTTTTACCAAGGCCCACACCACCATATATAAACAACGGGTTATAAGCGCCCCCAGGATTATCGGCAACCTGAATGGCTGCCGCCCTGGCTAACTGGTTAGACTTCCCCTCGATAAAGTTCTCAAACGTGTTTTCTGGATTAAGCGAGCCTTTGTGGCGTAACTTGCCTTCAATAATCAGCTCCATGCTTTTTGCGCCACTTCCACGCCTGGTTGACGCCGTAACGCTTTGTAGCTGAGCCTCCGCATTATCGATAGACTTTGATTCACTCTCTGATAACGAGCGCAGTGATTTTAATACCTCACCATCCAGTCTTTTTGCGCTCAAATCCTGTTCAGTTTTATCAAATGAGCGGCGAGCCTCAGTATGAGTAACGGCAGTCGTAGCACTTGGACATGGAGTACTTGATGCAAGCCGTTGCACCGCCTGCCTTTTACCAACCTCAAGGAAAACGTCAAAACTCTCTCCGCCCGACTGACGTTGAATAAGCTCACAAATTCTTGAATAGAATTTATCTTTAACCCAGTCCTGCACGAATCTGTTGGGGGCGAATAAGGTTAGTCCCTCAGCTGAAAACTCAGCCTCCAACGGTCTTATCCACGTATTAAACTGTTGAGAAGGAAGTTCTTCCTTCAGATGATCTACACACCGCTGCCAATTTGCCAAAAGCACGACTTTACACTGCCCTGTAGTCTTCTATTTTTAAGACGAACTTGAATGAATGAACCCAAATCATAGCGTGCAGGATTAGACTTATCCACACCAAGACACATTTTTTATAGCAAATTCACGAGAGATTTTTTATAAATATTTTAATTGGTTGGCGTAGTTATACACATATTTCCCGATCAATTATGGATAGAAATACTGGCAAATTTAATCTGCCGGAACTATAACAAGCTGTGGATAACTTGTGACTAAGCAGGTATTAAGCTACAAAGCACTTAGCGCCACAGAATTGCGTCACAAGCTGCCTAAAAAGCCTTTGCGAATCCTTGCATAAGAGGCTTAAACCATCTAAGATTTGCGCTCCTTGAATTTTCTGAATAAGAAGGCAGCCAATAAGCGCATCAACTTGTTTCAGATTTTTTAGACTCATTTATTAGATTCTCTTTGGACAGTTATTATGAAAAGAACCTTCCAGCCAAGCTTGATCAAGCGCGCGCGAACTCATGGATTCCGTGCACGCATGGCCACCCGCGGTGGTCGTTTGGTAATCAAGCGTCGTCGCGCACGTGGTCGCGCCAAGCTGACAGCCTGATAGTTCCATAAAGCCGCCAGTGGCCGATCACCGTTTTGGCCGGAAACTGCGGCTACTGACTGCCTCTGATTACAAGGAAGTTTTTGGCAAGGCCGAATTCAAAGTATCCTGTCCCCAATTGCTGATTCTTGCCATTAAAAGTGGTTATGAAGATTCGCGATTGGGGTTAGTTATTGCGAAAAAACATATTCGACTGGCTGTAGAGCGTAATCGCGTAAAACGCCTGATTCGCGAGTCGTTTCGTAAACATCAGCAATTGCTCATTGAAATGGATATCGTTATTCTGGCTCGGTCCGGGGCAGATAGGCTGGACAACAAGGACTTCGTCACGTTAGTAGAAAAATTGTGGCAAGATCTGATACGACGACAAAAGCGCCTGAATGCTAGATAACTGGTAAGCCAATATGCTCGCCAAATTTGCAATCAAAATAATCTATGTATACCAGCTTACGCTAAGTCTATTGATTGGGAATCAATGTCGCTTTTTTCCCTCTTGCTCCCACTATACTCAAGAAGCTATTGAGCTTCATGGTGTCGTCAAGGGCTGCTGTCTTGGAGGAAAACGAATTCTTCGTTGTCATCCATGGCACGAAGGAGGGTTCGATCCGGTCCCGGGTAGTCAAATCCACTCAGACGTAGATACGTCCTTAAACCAAAAGTAGTAATTGCACATGGACTATTTCAAGTACTCAATTCTAGCCGGCTTGGCTGTTGTTAGTTATCTGTTATTGCTCGCATGGCAGGAAGACTATCCTGCCGTTGCTCCAGTAACTGTGAATGAGTCTGTTTCGTCTGCGGAGCAATCCAGCGATATTCCTGTTTCAATTCCTTCTCAGGTCTCAGTTCAGGATATCCCGGTCGTAAATGCCACAAGTCCGGTTATCACAGATTCCCCCGGCTCAGCCGCCAACACGCTTATCACTGTCAGCACGGATGTGCTTAATGTGACTATTGATCGCCTCGGTGGTGACATCGTTTATATTTCTTTGCCTGAGCATCTCACTCGACTCGAGAGCCCGGATGAGCCATTTGTTTTGCTTGAAAACACAGGCAACCGAACATATGTAGCGCAAAGTGGATTGATTGGTGCCAATGGTATTGATGGTACACAACGGCCACTGTATTCAGCGTCTGCTACTACTTATCAGTTAACCGAGGGCCAAGACAACCTTCTGGTTGATCTAACTTATGTAGATGCCTCTGGTGTCCAGGTAATAAAGCGCTTTGATTTTCAACGCAGCGACTATCTTATAAACATCAGTTTTAACATTAACAACAACACAGGTGCTCCGTGGAGTGCTAATTTATTCGGCCAGATCAAGCGTGGAACCTACGCAGATCCTACTCAGGCCAGCGGTTTCGGAATGGCTAGCTTTCTTGGGTTTTCAACCACGTCACTCAATGACAATTATATGAAAATCCCTTTCGCTGATATCAATCAAACCTCTCTCTCGCATGATATCGATGGTGGTTGGGTTGCACTCAGTCAACACTATTTTATTTCTGTTTTTGTTCCTCCTTCAGAGTCCAGAAACTCATTTTCTTTCCGGCGTAACAACCTGAATGAATATATTGGCGGTTTCACAACGTCAGCCTTTACTGTTGAACCCGGTAGTACAGGGTCACAAGAGATAGGGTTTTATGCGGGCCCTAAAGACCAGTACCGTCTCGGAGAAATAGCTCCCTGGTTGGATAGAACCATCGACTATGGTTGGTTGTGGTTTGTTGCTTCCCCTATTTACTGGTTGTTAACACAGATCAACAACGTTGTTGATAATTTTGGATGGTCTATTCTAATCCTGACCGTCATTGTAAAAGCTGTGTTTTTCAAGCTATCTGCTACCAGCTACCGCTCTATGGCAAACATGCGTCGTGTAATGCCGAAAATGAATCAGCTAAAAGAGAGATATGGCGACGACAAAATGAAGCTACAGAAAGCCACCATGGAGTTGTACAAAAAGGAAAAGATAAATCCTTTTGGTGGATGTTTGCCTATGCTTGTTCAAATGCCTGTATTTATTGCGCTTTATTGGGTTCTGCTGGAAGGCGTCGAGTTACGTCATGCTCCTTGGCTGCTCTGGATCAATGATTTATCGGTTATGGATCCCTACTTTGTGCTGCCATTGCTGATGGGAGCTTCCATGTATGTTCAGTTTATGCTGAACCCTGTGCCACAAGACCCTATGCAAGCCAAAATCATGAAGTTTATGCCTGTGGTAATGACGGTGTTCTTCTTGTGGTTCCCCGCCGGATTGGTTTTGTACTGGCTCGCTAACAGTGTGTTGGGTATCGCTCAGCAGTGGTTCATCACTCGCAACATTGAAGCTGAGTACGAGGCAAAGGAAGCTGCAAAAAGCTGATTACTACTATGACCATATCAACGCTGTCAGCATCCGATTCGGATACGATTTGCGCTATTGCCACGCCGCCTGGCCGCAGCGGCGTGGGTATAATCAGAGTATCCGGTCCTGCTGTCACGCGTATCGCCAACCAATTGCTTCACTTTAACCCCAAGCCTCGCTTTGCACATTACTGTCCCTTTTTTGAATCAGCTGAACAAATCTTGGATCAAGGGATAGCCTTGTTTTTCCAGGGTCCGAATTCGTTCACGGGTGAGGATGTGCTCGAATTACAAGGGCACGGGGGATATTTTGTACTTGATAACGTCCTTCAAACAGTGATGACTGCTGGCGCCAGGCTTGCAAGACCTGGTGAATTCACTGAGCGAGCTTTCCTGAATAACAAAATAGATCTTGCACAAGCTGAAGCGATTGCAGACCTTATTGACAGTGGCTCCCGTGAGGCAGCACGCAGTGCGATGAGAACTCTTCAAGGCGAATTCTCGCGGCTCATTGAAAGGCTAGCTGAATCAATCGTTCATCTGAGGGTGTACCTGGAAGCCGCTATTGATTTCACCGATGAAGAGATCGATTTCCTAAGCGAAGGCAGGATTTCAGAAAAGCTCAAAGAAGTCATTAATCAACTTGATGACATTTTGGCACAGGCAAGGCAGGGGGCTTTGATCCGAGAGGGAATGTCTGTAGTAATTGCCGGAAAACCCAACGCCGGAAAGTCGAGTCTTCTAAATGTACTTGCAGGAAAAGATTCCGCGATTGTGACCGATATCGCGGGCACCACACGTGACTTGCTGAGTGAACAAATTAACCTGGACGGTATGCCTGTTCATGTTACAGATACGGCAGGATTACGTGTAAGCAGAGATATTGTGGAACAAGAAGGCATTCGCCGCGCTTTATCTGCAGTAAAGGCTGCTGATCGTATTTTGTTAATGGTTGATTCGACTAAAGAAACCGTTGACCAGCATAATTTAGCTGCATATCTGTCTAGTCCTGGTTTTGGTGAACTGGCCCAAAATCTAGATATTTCGAGAGTCACAATTATTCAAAATAAGGCTGATCTAACCGGCTTAGACGCGTCATTTACAGCATCTGCGAACGCTTCAGAACCTGCAGTGATCAAACTTTCCGTCAAACATAAGTCCGGAATTGGATTGTTAACTCAGCACCTGAAAGACTGCATGGGATTTCAGGCAACACGTGAGGGCGGATTCATAGCCAGGCGACGCCACCTTGACGCCTTGTCTAAGACCAGACTTTGCCTTTTACAAGCAACATTTCAATTGGATCAGCATGGCGCGGCTGAACTAGTTGCCGAAGATTTACGTCATGCACACCAATACTTAGGCGAAATAACTGGACAGTTCTCCACAGATGAGCTTCTGGGCAGGATTTTTTCAAGTTTTTGTATCGGAAAATAGCTGTGTTTAACATGATCAAAAACTGTGCATATCCTTCATTATTCTGTGCATAACTCTGCATGAAAAAACACATAATTATTCGCTGTGGACAACTATAACTTCTGCACACAGGCTGCACTCAGCTTGACAGCAGTTTCACAAGAGCTTTTACACGCCTTTATACATATCCTAACTACATGTTTTTGTTTTAAAATTTAAGGTTTTCTACAGAAAACCCATTAACCATTAGTAATAACATCATTAAGTATTAATCTTTATTTATATAAAAATATTAATAACTTAAATTAGTATTTCCATTGTTTTGACTTGTGGATATTTTCAATAATTGTGATTTAAATTTACCTCTCTGCGCTTATACTTGCGCACCTTTCAAAGTTTGATTATTTCTGAAGAAGTTCTGCTATGGACTACGCCAAACGTTACGACGTAATTATTGTTGGAGGTGGACACGCAGGAACCGAGGCTGCTTTAGCGGCCTCGCGTATGGGTGTAAAAACCCTGCTGCTCACTCACAACATTGAAACACTGGGTCAGATGTCCTGTAATCCCGCTATTGGCGGCATTGGAAAAAGCCATTTGGTCAGAGAAATTGATGCGCTTGGTGGTGCCATGGCCAAGGCTGCAGATATGGCTGGTATTCAGTTTAGAATTTTAAACAGCAGTAAAGGCCCTGCTGTCAGAGCAACACGAGCTCAGGCAGACAGAATTTTGTATAAGGCTGCTATTCGCAACATGTTGGAAAACCAAGTTAATCTGGATATTTTTCAACAAGCAGCTGACGATCTCATTCTTGAACAAGACAGAGTTGCTGGTGTAATCACGCAAATGGGAGTGCGTTTTTTTGCGTCGAGAGTTGTTTTAACCACTGGAACGTTTCTGGGCGGAAAAATACACATCGGTCTTGAGAATTCCGCTGGTGGCAGGGCAGGTGATCCACCGTCAATAAAACTCGCACATCGATTGCGGGAATTACCCTTCAATGTGGGACGTCTAAAAACAGGGACACCACCCCGCATTGATGCACGCTCTGTCGATTTTTCAGTCATGCAGGAGCAGTTGGGTGATACCCCCCTTCCAGTAATGTCCTTCCTTGGGAAAGTAGAACACCACCCGCGGCAAGTGCCTTGCCATATCACGAGTACAAATGAAAAGGTACATGAAATCATCAGGAGTGGACTCGATAGATCACCCATGTACACGGGTGTTATTGAGGGATTGGGTCCACGATATTGTCCGTCTATTGAAGACAAAGTAATGCGTTTTGCCGACAAGAATTCTCATCAGATTTTTGTTGAGCCCGAAGGTTTGACAACTCACGAACTCTATCCAAATGGAATATCTACAAGTTTGCCGTTTGATGTTCAGATTGAATTGGTTCGTCAGATCAAAGGCTTTGAAAACGCACATATCACGCGTCCAGGTTATGCCATTGAGTATGATTTCTTTGACCCCCGCGAATTGCATTACTCGCTGGAAACGCGATTTATCAAAGGGTTGTATTTTGCGGGACAGATTAATGGCACCACTGGTTACGAAGAAGCTGCCGCACAAGGACTTCTTGCCGGCATAAATGCAGCACTTGCAGCCAAAGAATTAGAAAGCTGGTGTCCACGTCGTGATCAGGCCTACATCGGTGTGCTGGTTGATGACCTGATCAGCCTGGGAACTAATGAACCGTATCGAATGTTTACAAGTCGTGCTGAATACCGATTGTTATTGAGAGAAGATAACGCGGATATTCGCTTGACCAGCCTGGGACGCGACATGGGTCTGGTTGACGATCACCGATGGGAAGTTTTTTGCAAAAAACAGGAGAGCATCTCAATAGAACTTGAACGCATCAAAACGATCTGGGTGCAGCCCGGTACCGATCGTGCAGACGCAATGAATGCGTTGTTGGACAAGCCTGTTACCCGCGAATACAGTCTTGCTGATCTGCTGTCCCGGCCAAATGTGAATTACCTGCAAATGGAGGCTGCATTGAAAGGTACCTCCGGCGAACTGCCTGAAATAGATCCGCTTGTGTCTGAACAGATTGAGATTCAGCTTAAGTATCAGGGGTATATCACCCGTCAGGAAGAAGATATACAAAAGCTTAAACGACAGGAAAACACGGCATTCCCAGAGGATTTTGATTATCAACACATCGACGGTCTCTCCAACGAGTTAAAACAGAAACTGATGAAGGCCAAGCCGGTGTCAATCGCAAAGGCGTCTAGAATTCCGGGTATTACTCCTGCCGCGGTGTCTTTGTTATTGATTTATCTAAAAAAACACCAGGCTGTCCGGGAACAGAAATCAGCCTGATATGTCAGAAACACAACTGAATGTCTCAACGTTTTTACCAGACTTGGCTCAGGGCGCTGCCAAACTCGGTGCAGATTTAACCGAGCAGCAAAGTTTGCTTTTGATGCAGTTTTTGGCACTTCTGAATAAGTGGAATAAAGCCTTTAATCTGACCGCGGTACGGGATCCTAAAGAGATGTTAGGCAGGCATCTGCTGGACAGCTTGAGTTTGCTGCCTGTACTCAGGATTAAAAGGTCAAAGAGACCATCTAATGCGTTTACAATCCTTGATGTAGGCACCGGGCCCGGGTTGCCCGGAATCCCTTTGGCGATATGCATGCCTGATACGAACTTTGTATTGTTGGATAGTAACGGCAAGAAAACGCGCTTTGTGTTTCAGGCTTGTGTAGAACTGGGTTTAAAAAATGTCGAAGTACAGACGACTCGTATCGAAAACTACCAAAGTCCCAATCAAGTTGATATTGTCGTCAGCCGGGCGTTTGCATCACTTAAAGATTTTGTTGAAAGTTGCCATGCTGTTGCAGGTCCGAATACTCGTCTAATAGCGATGAAGGGATTGTATCCGAGCGAGGAAATTGCGGATCTTCCATCATTCTGGACAGTTGTGGGTTCCCAGAAAATCCAAATTCCCGGGTCAGAAGGTGCAAGACATTTCATAGAATTGGCAAGAAAAAGCTGAAAAACGTACGCAAAGCTGACAAGAAATAGCTCAGGTGGAACAGGTGACACGAATTATCGCGATAGCCAATCAGAAAGGAGGTGTCGGTAAAACTACGACGTCTGTGAATCTGGCTGCTTCACTACAGGCAACCAAACGGCGCATCCTGTTGGTTGATATGGATCCACAAGGCAATGCCACCATGGGCAGTGGTATAGACAAGAGCGAGTTAAACTTCTCCGTCTATGACTTGCTGATGGGTGAATGCAGCTTTGACGATGCAAAAGTAACAGCACCCGAAGCCAGATTCGACATGTTGCCCGCCAACGGCGACTTGGTGGCTGCAGAAATTGAATTACTTGATGTGCAGAATCGCGAGAAAGTTTTAAAGATTATTCTGGCGTCGATTGCTGACAGATATGACTTCATTGTGATTGATTGTCCCCCATCGTTAAACATGCTCACCCTCAACGCCCTTGTTGCGGCTCAGGGCGTGATCATACCGATGCAATGTGAATACTACGCGCTTGAAGGTTTGTCCGCGTTAGTTGATACCATTTCAGCCGTGAGTGCCACGCATAATCCTCAACTGAAAATAGAGGGTATATTGCGCACCATGTATGATCCGCGTAATAAGCTTACTGTTGAAGTCTCAAGCCAGCTTTTTAATCATTTTGGTGACCGGGTTTACCGGACGGTGGTTCCCAGAAATGTCAGATTGGCAGAAGCACCAAGTTATGGATTGCCGGTATTGCAATACGACAGGCAATCTCGAGGTGCCTTAGCGTATTTGGCGTTGGCTGGAGAGATGATCAGACGTCAGGAACAGCGCTCTGGCGCTTAACATCAGCTTAAAAACAAGGCAACACCATGTCAGGAAAGAAAAAACTGGGACGCGGTCTGGACAAGCTGCTTGGCGGTATAGCTGCTAAAGCGAGTGCGGCTGAAGCGTTGGCATCAGCACAAACGTCGGTATCAGGATTGGTAGACAGCGAATTACGCCATATCCCGATAGATCTGATTCAGCGTGGTAAATACCAGCCGCGCACGGATATGCATGAGGAAGCGCTTCAGGAGCTCGCAGATTCCATCAAGGTCCAGGGCGTGATGCAACCCATCGTTGTGCGTCCACTTGAGGGTGGGGATCGTTTTGAAATCATCGCGGGCGAGCGGAGATGGAGAGCCACTCAAATAGCAGGACTTGATACTATCCCGGCTGTTATACGACTCGTTGGTGATGAATCTGCTATTGCTATGGCGCTGATAGAGAACATTCAACGAGAAAATCTAAACCCCATTGAAGAAGCCATGGCGCTCAAGCGCCTTCAGGAAGAATTCAGCCTGACACAACAGGAAGTTGCTGAAGCAGTTGGCAAATCCAGAACAACAGTCACGAATTTACTCCGGCTGATGTCATTGAATCATGATGTCAGACTAAGGCTGGAGCGTGGTGACATTGAAATGGGGCACGCCAAAGCATTGCTTGGCCTGCCGCCAGAGCAACAAAGTGACGCGTCCAAAGCAGTAGCAGGTAAAGGCTTGTCGGTGAGACAGACTGAAGCCATGGTACGCAAATTGATCGAGAACAAACCCCTGCAACAACAGAAACTTGCGCGCGAAGATCCGGATATTGTCAGACTGCAGGAGTCGCTTTCAGAGCGAATAGGTGCCAAGGTTGAGATACAGCATACGAGCAAAGGCTCGGGTAAGCTCACGCTCCGGTATAACAGCCTGGATGAATTAGATGGAATACTTGCTCATATCAAGTGATACGAACGAATTATCAAGTTGATCGGTCGCAATTTAATCCATATAATGCCGACCTCGAAAAAGGGAACGGAAGCCAAAAATAAGAGAGCTTTTGACGACAAATCAAACCGATGTCAACGATCAAAGCTCCCCCCATATACAAAATTGCTGCCTACCAGTTGATTTTAATAGTGGCTACATCTTCAGCCCTGTTAATACTGTCAGGCAGGGTCAGCGCGTACTCGCTGCTGATCGGTGGTTTGCTTTCAGCTTTGCCCGGCTCGTTGTTTGCAAGCCGCGTGTTTAAATACCGAGGCGCCAGGGCGGCACACCAAATAGTTAAAGAGTTATACACCGGCCAGGCACTAAAGCTGGTGTTAATGAGTGCGGGCTTCGCACTGAGTTTTTACTACGTTAAACCGTTGAATGTGGTAGCTTTGTTTTCAGGATTTATTCTGGTTCATATAACAGGGCTCATTGTACTTGCCCGTATAACACGCGGATGAAAGTAACAGTCGTTAAATTTGGCAACCTTAATAGAACGAATTGACTCATGGCAGACGCAAATTCTCCTCTTTACGAAACGGCCACCGATTACGTCAGGCACCACCTGGGGTTTATGAAGTTCGGCCAACGACCTGACGGCAGTTGGGGTATCGCACATTCACAGGAAGAAGCAGCACAGATGGGCTTCTGGGGCATACATGTAGACTCCATGTTGATGTCGCTATTGCTGGGTGTCATTTTTATGGGCATCTTTTTCACGGTTAGTCGCAAAGCCACTAGCGGAGTCCCGGGTCCCCTGCAGAATTTCTGTGAAGCTATTATTGAGATGGTTCAGACGAATATCAAACAAAGCTTCTTCGCAAAAAACGATCTGATCGCGCCGCTGTCGCTGACGATTTTCTGTTGGATTTTCATGATGAATCTCATGGATCTGGTTCCAGTGGACTGGATTCCACTGCTGGCCCAAACCATGGCTGGTGACCCGCATCTTTATTTCAAAGCGGTACCCACCACAGATCTGAATATAACGCTCGGGTTCGCTGTAAGCGTCTTCTTCCTAATTATTTTCTACAGCATTAAAGTCAAAGGACTTGGTGGTTTTTTGGGCGAGTTTGCTTTCCACCCCTTCGGCAAATGGGCTCTGCCCTTGAACCTGATTCTGGAGTTGCCGGGTTTTCTGGCGAAGCCGGTTTCGCTGGCACTGCGTCTCTACGGCAACATGTTTGCCGGAGAGGTGATATTCCTGGTGATAGCGCTGATTGGTTACTTCCAGTTGCCACTGCATTTTGCGTGGGCAGTGTTCCACATCCTGATCATCACGCTTCAGGCGTACTTGTTCATGATGCTGACCATTGTGTACCTGAATCAGGCGCACACAGTGCCGCATGAGGCTCATTAACCGTTAATCATTAATTGTTCGACCCTTTGTAAATTTTGGAGATAAACATGGAAACTATTCAGGCTTTTTCTTTGATCGCTGCTGCCATCATTTTTGGTGTCTGTGGGGCAGGCACTGCAATTGCATTCGGTAATCTGGGTGGCAAGCTGATCGAGAGTTCAGCACGTCAGCCAGAACTGGCGCCGAAACTGCAAACACAGTTCTTCTTGGTAGCTGCGTTCGTAGACGTTATCTCCATCATCGGTGTGGGTATGTCGTTCCTGTTTATTTTCGCAAACCCTTTCGTCGGCTAACTCGAGGCGCCTGATCCTGTTATCGGGCCAAGCGAAAACCCAACGCAGAGGTGTAATTATGGATTTAAATGCAACCATAATCGGTCAGTCGATTGCATTCATTATATTCGTCTGGTTCTGCATGAAGTATGTATTTCCTCCGGTTAACGCAATACTGGAAGAAAGACAGAAAAAAATAGCAGATGGATTAGAAGCGGCCGACCGCGCGCAGCGCGACTTGAATCTTGCCCAGAACAAGGCGGCAGAAGAGCTTCGTGAGGCAAAAATTAAAAGCTCTGAAATTATTGAGCTGGCAAACAAAAGAGCCAGTCAGATTGTTGATGACGCCAAGGATAAAGCCAGGGAAGAGGGGCTGCGCCTGATTAACGGGGCAAAAGCCGAAATCGATATGGAAATTCAGCGCGCACGTGAAGTTCTGCGAGCGCAGGTCGCGGCGATTGCAATCGCCGGTGCCGAGAAAATCCTTGAGACATCCATTGATCAGGCAGCAAACGAAGAGCTTGTTAAAAAACTCGCATCTGAGTTATAGGCGAACATACGATGGCAGAGTCAATTACATTAGCGCGGCCTTACGCAAACGCAGCTTTTGAAGTCGCTGCGGCAGATAACACCCTGGCTCAGTGGTCACAGATGCTGAAAACACTAGCGGCCGTTTCGTCGCAGGCGAAAATCAGAGAGCTGTTGAAGAGCCCGGCCCTGACTGCACAACAGCAGTCTGACGCACTGCTGTCGATTTGCGGAGATTCTGTCTCAGGCAAAGGCAGCAATATGGTGAGATTGCTGGCAGACAACCGCCGGCTCACCCTGATTCCCCAGATATCAGAACTTTTTGACACGTTAAAAGATGCCCGTGAAAAAAGCATCGACGTCGAAGTTTCTACGGCGTATGCGCTAAGTGATTCGGTGGTAGCAAGTTTGACCGCTGCACTGGAAAAGCGTCTGGACCGCACAGTCAAGCTGCACAGTAAGGTGAACAAGCAGCTTATCGGGGGCGTAGTCATTCGAGCAGGAGATACTGTCATCGACAATTCTGTTCGCGGAAAACTGAATAAATTAGCCGAATCATTGAGTTCCTAGACCATCTGGGAATGAGGGAAAAAGCATGCAACAACTGAATCCGTCAGAAATCAGTGAAATTATTAAGCAAAGAATCGACAGTCTCGACGTGTCTGTGCAGGCAAAAAACGAAGGTACTATCGTCAGCGTTTCTGACGGTATTGTTCGTATTCATGGCCTTGCTGATGTTATGTACGGTGAGATGATTGAGTTTGAAGGTGGGCTGTTCGGTATGGCACTCAACCTGGAGCGTGACTCCGTTGGTGCTGTGGTATTGGGTGACTATAAAGGCTTGGCAGAAGGTCAGTCTTGCCGTTGCACCAGCCGTATTCTGGAAGTGCCGGTTGGCCCAGAGCTGGAAGGCCGGGTTATCGACGCATTGGGTAACCCCATTGATGGCAAAGGTGCTATCAATGCCAAACTGACCTCGCCAGTTGAGAAAGTTGCCCCCGGCGTAATTGCACGTAAGTCAGTTGACCAGCCATTACAAACAGGTATCAAAGCAATCGACGCAATGGTGCCAATTGGTCGTGGTCAGCGTGAGCTGATCATTGGTGACCGCCAGGTTGGTAAAACAGCAGTTGCTATTGATGCCATCATCAACCAGAAAGGCAAGGGCGTTAAGTGCGTTTACGTAGCGATTGGACAGAAGCAATCTTCTATCGCCAACGTGGTAAGCAAACTGGAAGAGCACGGCGCAATGGAATACACCATTGTTGTTGCTGCAAGTGCGTCAGATCCTGCATCCATGCAATACCTCGCACCTTACTCAGGCTGCTCAATGGGTGAGTACTACCGCGACCGCGGTCAGGACGCCCTGATCATATATGACGACCTTACCAAACAAGCTTGGGCTTATCGCCAAATTTCTTTGCTGTTGCGTCGTCCGCCGGGCCGTGAAGCCTACCCAGGTGACGTGTTCTATTTGCACTCACGTCTGTTGGAGCGCGCATCACGCGTGAGCGCGGATTACGTTGAACAGTTCACCAACGGGGAAGTAAAAGGCCAGACCGGCTCACTGACCGCACTGCCAATTATCGAGACCCAGGCAGGAGACGTCTCTGCGTTTGTTCCAACAAACGTGATTTCCATTACCGACGGTCAGATATTCCTTGAAACCAACCTCTTCAACGCCGGTATCCGACCAGCGATCAACGCAGGTTTGTCGGTGTCTCGTGTCGGTGGT
This sequence comes from Gammaproteobacteria bacterium, assembly GCA_947458495.1. Taxonomy (GTDB): domain Bacteria; phylum Pseudomonadota; class Gammaproteobacteria; order Pseudomonadales; family Pseudohongiellaceae; genus Pseudohongiella. Next base: position 18,312 of record CANHAR010000027.1, read on the forward strand.
GCAGCACAAACCAAGATCGTCAAAAAGCTCGGTGGTGGTATTCGTATAGCACTGGCGCAGTACCGAGAGCTGGCTGCGTTTGCCCAGTTCGCTTCCGACCTCGATGAAGCCACACGTGCTCAGCTTGAACACGGTCAGCGAGTGACCGAGTTGATGAAGCAAGGCCAATACTCCCCGATGTCAGTCGCCGAAATGGCTCTGGTGTTGTTTGCTGCCAACGAAGGCTTCCTGAAAGATGTCGAGTTGACAAAAGTTGTCGCATTTGAAAAAGCGCTGCTGTCTTACGCCAAGAGCCAGAATGCTGAGCTGCTGGCCAGTGTGAATGCCAAGCCGGACTACAACGATGATATCGCCTCGAAATACAGGGCCTTGATTCAGCAGTTCAAAGCAACACAAACCTGGTAATTTTTGGTAGGCGGTGAATTATGGCTGGTGGTAAAGAGATTCGGGGCAAGATCTCCAGCATCAATAACACGCGGAAAATAACCAGTGCCATGGAAATGGTATCTGCGTCCAAGATGCGTAAATCTCAGGAGCGTATGGCGTTGGGGAAACCTTATGCCACACATATCCGGAACGTGATAGGACATGTGGCAAATGCGAATCCCGAGTATCGCCACGTGTACTTCACTACGCGAGAAGTGAAACGCGTTGCTTATATCGTGGTGTCCTCAGACCGAGGACTTTGTGGTGGTCTGAATATCAATGCTTTCAAGACCGCCGTAAAAGAAATTGCCGCATGGCGTAAGCAGGACGTAGCAGTTGAGTTTTGTGCGATTGGTGCCAAAGCAGCAACGTTTTTTAACAGCTATGGCGGTAAAGTGGTAGCGTCAATCAGGGGAATGGGTGATGCGCCGGAGATGAGTCAGGTTATCGGTGCAGTCAAGGTCATGCTGGATAAGTTCACGGCCGGTGAAATTGATCGTTTGTACCTGGTCAATAACACGTTTGTGAATACCATGACCCAAAAACCGGTAGTGGCACAGCTTCTGCCGTTGCAACCGTCCGATGACAAGTCGTTGAAGCACCATTGGGACTACATCTATGAACCCAAGCCAGAGTCACTGCTGGATGGTTTGTTGAACCGATTTATTGAAACGCAGGTTTATCAAGGTGTAGTCGAAAACATCGCATGTGAGCAGGCAGCGCGAATGTTGGCGATGAAAAACGCAACAGACAATGCCGGTGAACTGATAGAAAAGCTTGGTCTGATTTACAACAAAGCGCGTCAGGCATCTATCACACAAGAGCTTTCAGAGATTGTTAGCGGTGCGGCCGCGGTTTAAGTGCTCACGGCAGACATTGAATTTAACCAGATTGAAGATCAGGAATACTAAAGAGGAACCGGACATGAGTAGCGGTCGTATCGTACAAATTATCGGTGCAGTAATCGACGTACAATTCCTGCGGGAAGAAGTACCTCGTGTATACAGTGCACTGTCCGTCGAAGGCGGTAAAATTACACTCGAAGTTCAGCAGCAGCTGGGTGACGGCGTTGTGCGAACCATCGCGATGGGTAGCACGGAAGGGCTGCGTCGTGGACTGGTTGTGACTAACACCAATGCACCGGTTTCTGTTCCAGTGGGTAGAGAAACACTGGGCCGTATCATGGATGTTCTGGGTAACCCGATTGACGAACGTGGTCCGATCGGTGAAGAAGAGCGCATGCCAATTCACCGTAAAGCTCCAGCTTACGATGAGCTGTCAGCGTCCAACGAACTGCTGGAAACCGGCATCAAGGTTATCGACCTGATCTGCCCGTTCGCCAAAGGCGGAAAAGTAGGTCTGTTCGGTGGTGCGGGTGTGGGCAAAACCGTCAATATGATGGAACTGATTAACAACATCGCAAAAGCACATAGCGGTCTGTCCGTATTCGCCGGAGTAGGTGAACGTACCCGTGAAGGTAATGACTTCTATCACGAAATGGCGGAGTCAGGCGTAATCAATCTGGAGAATCTGCCAGAGTCAAAAGTAGCGATGGTATACGGCCAGATGAACGAGCCACCAGGAAACCGTCTGCGTGTGGCACTAACCGGTCTGACGATGGCTGAAAAATTCCGTGACGAA
>CANHAR010000028.1 GCA_947458495.1 Gammaproteobacteria bacterium
GTCAGCACCGGGTTCCCGGCATTGGAACGCGCTGCCTACCGCGACATCATCGGCCTCGGCATCGTCGAAGCGCTGAAACGCCTGTATCCCGGCCTGGATAAAGAGCAAACCGCACGCATGCGCGAAGCCTACAGCACACACTTTATGGCAACCTCGGCCAGCAACCAGCACATTTTCCCCGGCATAACAGACATTCTGCAGGACCTGCATGCCACCGACCGACGCTGTGCGGTGGCCACCGGGAAAAGCCGCCGCGGCCTTGATCTGGCCCTGCAATCCAGCCAGCTGTCACCCTGGTTCCACATTACCCGCTGCGCCGACGAAACCCGCTCCAAACCTGATCCGCGTATGTTGATTGAAATCCTCGAGCACTTTGAGCTGGAACCCGCTGATGCAGTGATGATTGGCGACACCAGCTACGACCTGCAGATGGCACAAAACATAAGCATGCCATCGATTGGTGTACGCTGGGGCGCCCACAGCGACGACGTGCTGGCGCAGTTCAAACCCATCGCGATTGTCAGTAACAGCAATGAGCTGCGCGATCTGCTGATCCGGTGATTGCTGTCACAGGCTTGAAAAAATCAATTCAGTCTCCAGTAAGAGTGCTGTGGTAGACTTGCTTTAACACATTGGGGCCGATTTGGATTCGACGCCGGTATCAAACCCTGAGGTGCATGTCGAGAGGGTATAGACTCTCGTAAATCAATCTATGCAACTTTATAGTTGCCAACGACGAAAGCTACGCACTCGCTGCCTAATTAGGCGCAGCGAGCGGTCGCCCCGGGATGCCTGTAAACCGGTGTATTGCGACTGTCATATAGAACAGGATCGCTAGCCTAGTGCGCCTGACACGAAGCGGCTAAAAGTATCGGGCTCGCCCAAACCACCCTGCCCGTCGGGCCGGTAAGGGTTAACTTAATAGACGACGCTAAACATGTAGAGCCAAAGGCAGCGGACTGACGGACGGGGGTTCAAATCCCCCCGGCTCCACCAATCCATGAAAAAGCAAAGGGGACGGAGGGCGCAAGCGCTCCGTCCCCTTCGTTTTGCATCAACATACATTCAGCCAACAGGTGATCCCAGCCATCAGGTGGGTGGCCACTGCCCAACATCTTTCGTAACAGCAGATAGGCATCGTAGCTGCTGGAATCCCCCTTGCTCACTGGCGATGCCGTGGATCTCGTAGTACCCTTTCCCGCACCGGTTAACAGTATGGTTTCAGCAGCAGAATGACATCAGCACAACGCCCCCTTTCCCCCGCAAACGCTTCCTCGATACTGCGCTACCTTGGTGGCACCGGCTGCGCGCTTTGGCTATTAGTGATGGCGCTGCAGCCCGATGTCGGATTCCGTGCAACGGGGCCGTGGATGGGCTTGTTCTGGCTGCTGACCATCGGCGCAGGCTTCACCGTACTGCAGTCCTTGCTGTATTTTCTGAGCCGACGCAAAAAACTACAGCCGTTGCCTTTGTGGAGTCTGGTGGCCGCGAGCGGCATCCTCGGCTCTGCGCTGCTGACACCGCTGTACTGGCTGATCGGTGATGGGCTTATGCAGGCATTACTCGGTTTTGAGGCGACGCTCGATGATGAGGGGGATGCAGGGACAATTGCCGGTTTTGGTTTGTCCGCACTTGTGCGGGAATTCGGCGATCTTGTTGGACCGGTGACGGCAGCTTGGCTGCTGATTTCGTTGCCACGACTGCAAGGTTTGTTGCCACCGGTACTTACTCAGCGACAGGACAGTGATGAAGCCGAGGGAACAGTCGACATAGCGGAACCGACATCAGATAACAGCAACACACGGCCGATCTGGCGTGAAGCGCTCCCCAAGGAACTGGGCGATGACGTGATCGCGGTCTGCTCGGAGCTCCAATACCTGCGGGTGTGGACAACGCGGGGATCCACGCTGATTCTGGGTTCGCTGCAAGAGGTTGAGGATACTGAGGCGTTGAACGGCATGCGCATTCACCGCTCGTGGTGGGTACATGCAGCCCATGTCCGCAGTGCGCGGCGTAAAGCGGACGGACTGGTTTGCCAAATGAGCGACGGCCGAGACATTCCGGTCAGCCGTCGCCGCAAAGCCGAGGTTATCGAGCGCTTCGGTGATGCCGCGCGTTACGAGACGGCGGCAGTGCCGAAACCGGAGCGCTCCAAGGCGCAATAGTTAAAAACGCCGACGCACACCGATCTGCACCGACAATGGATTGTAGCCCGGTTTCGCAAGCCTGCCGGTGACACCTTCCTCAGCGGTCAGTTCGTGTTTGCCAAGACGCAGCAGGCGCACATCAGCCGTCAGACTCCAGGCATCTGCCAGCGGAAACTCCACACCACCAATCAGCTGTACACCGATATCACCTTGTTTTGACCACGCACGTTCGGTAGCGCCAGCATTTATGTCAAAGTCAATTTCCTGAACCCAGCCCACACCCAAACCCACATAAGGTGTCCACCCACCCTCTGAAAGGGTGAAATGACGTAGTCCATTCACAAACAGAATATTGGAGGCAAAGTCGCCTTCATTGACAGTGGAAGCGCCGCGCCTGGTCAGCGACTTCAGCTCGTGACGACGCCAGTTCCACTCAAATTCGGCCGCCCAGCCATTGCCGTACTGATAGCCGATGTCGCCGCCCAGTCCCAGGCCGGCATCGAATTCTGCTTTGAGGCCTGTGCCAAGATTGGCATTGCCGATTTCATCGAAGCTGGTTGAGCTCAAGCGGCTGGCTTGTGCGTAAGCGGTAACATAAAAGCCTTGTGGTTCACTTTGCGCCAATGCCGGCATTGTGGCGATCGCAAAACAACCCGTCAGGGCACAGGAAAAAAACGTGCGGATAACAGTCATGGTGATAAAGACTCCAAGTAGATAACAGGAACAACGTCAGCCGCCCGGCCATTTGCCAACAACCGGGCAGCGGGTAGGACTATAGCAAACCGCTGTTTTTGTCCCCAGACAGCCTGAACCAATGGTTGAACTGGTGAACGAACGGTAGCCTCAATTGTGCCTGCGTCAGAATCGCCAAACCAGTGCAACGGAGAGTTCAAACTCGGTGTCCCGGCGCGCGATCGGACTGTTGCCAATGTCACCCGCGTAGCGCTCGACACCCGCCTGCGCGATAGCATGTAGACGATCACTCAGGTCTCTGCGATGCACCAGTTGAATGCCCGTAGATCGGTAGCCGCCACTGAGCTGGTATGCAGGCAGCCCCGAAGTGCGTGAATCCGCGGCGGTGATGCCGAAATCCTTGCTTAGAAACTGACCGTTGCCGAGTGTCACAAAGCCGTATATCTCAGTGCCCGTCCCATCCGTTTGCTCGCCAAACCGATGCCCTGCCGCGAGCACGCCGAGTGTGCCAAACTCTGATGGCCCACCCATCAACCGCGCACCCACCCAGTTGCGCCACTGCGTACCGAGTCCACGACGCACTTCCAGGAAACCCACCACATGCGAATCGCGTGGTTCAATCCCATTCAGATAGCCCTTACTTGAGTCATTCGGTTCAAGGCCTCCCTCGTTACGTACGCCGGCCTGCACCAGCCAGTTATCAGCCAGACGCCCTCGCCATCCGAGCTCGTTACCCTCCCAGAAGAACAGATGATTACCACGTCGATAGTGCACTGCGCCAGCGGGCTCAACTTCAAGTTCAGTTTCATCGGCGCCATCGTAGGCTGTCTCGAACTCTGCACTCAACCCCAGTGCAGCGGCAAAACCCGCGCCTTGGGAAAAATCCAGAATGGAAGGCAGTGGTACCAGCGCCTGTTCATCTTGTGCCAGCACCGGCACGGCAATCGTGGCTAAACCACCCGTCAGGGCAACAGAAAGAAAAAATCGAGCAACATTCATGGTATAAGACTCCAGGTTAATTTCAGGAACAACAACAAAAAAGCTCAGTCTGGATTGCAGATCGATCACACATGTTTAAACAAAGCATCCTGGCGCAGTTGACGCACACATTCATAGGTCAGCAACGGCACGACCCAGCACAACCAACCAACAGTAGTTGAGGTCTGCGCTTCCGTTCCGAGCTGCTCAACCCAGGGGATCTCAAGAATCAAACGGAAGCTGACAAAAGAGAATGTGAGAATGTAGCTGCGCATCACCCACTCACGATGCGCATGGATGCGACGTCGAATCGCCGCAAACAGCGCAACCGCTGTGGTCACCAGCCAGACAACCGCACCGGTAAACAACGCAACACCAAAAGTCCATTCCTCGGTATGAAAGGAGAGCTGAAATGCCGTAGCTGCTCCGCACACAATGCCGGCAACATACAGCCTGCCTGTCCAGCGATGCACTGCCATCAAACGTCTCCAGCGATGCACTGTCAGATGAGGCCGGCGCAGCCCCGACCAAAACTGGAAGGGTGCGATCAGCAGAGCCAGAGAACTGCCAAGCACATGAATCAGCAGCCATCCCGAGCGTTCCCAGAATCGCTCGTAGCTCTCCTGGGTGTATTGCAGGTATGGCAGGGCGTCATCCAACAGGAATGCCAGGGAGAGTAAAACGATCAACACAGCGCCGAGCCTGGCAAATGCGCGCTGAACAACGTCGAGCTTGCTTCGCCGGTCGGTGGTAAGCTCGGAACTGTTTATGGGTGCAGCCATCATCTAAGCCCTCTTCAAGCAACACGATGTCGGGAGACCCATGCTAGGTGCTGTCGGGCGGGGAGTTAAGTCACAGATGAACGAACGGTCAGTGCCATGAACAAGCGGTTTTTTTGATCCGCTCCGCCAGAAGACCAACCCATGCACCACCCCCTGCGACACTATGTCGCATTGAATCCCCCCTGCATTTCCCTAGACTGTGGCCACATTACAACCACACCCTCGAACGAGATCGACCCCTATGCCCATTCAAAAACTGCTGGTTCGACACATCGCTGCGTTGACAGCTCTCACCGCTGCATTTGGAGCGAATGCGCAAAATACGCCTGCCATCGAAGAAGTCACCGTGTGGGGCGCCGCCAACAGCCAGCGCGCCGCGGCGTCGCATCCCAGCAGCATCTTGACGCAGCAGGATCTGGTCAGCATTAACGTGACCACTACGGAAGACGTGGTGAAGTTTGAACCCAGCCTGGTGATTCGCCGGCGTTTTATTGGTGACGCCAATGGCACCATGGGCATGCGTGGTTCCAACATGTTCCAGACTTCGCGCTCAATGGTGTTTGCGGATGGTGTGCCCTTGCACTACCTGCTGCAGTCGCGCTTTAACGGTGCACCGCGCTGGACCATGGTCTCCTCCAGTGAGATTGCCCAGGTTGAAGTGTTGTACGGTCCGTTTTCTGCCGAGTTCAGCGGCAACTCCATGGGCGGTGTGGTGCTGATCGAATCAGCCATTCCGCAAGAGCGAGAGTTTCATTTTGACAGCTCGTATTTCTCTCAGGACTTCAGCGCTTACGGATTCAGCGACACAGTCACCGGCCATAAAATGTTTTTCTCCTATGGCGATAAAATTGGCGATACCAGTCTTTACCTGTCCTACAACCGTCTGGACAGCGAGTCACAGCCTCAGTCATTTTTCTTTGGCGCCAACACCTCAGCCGCTAACGCTGCCAGTGTGACCGGCGGCGTGGTGGGCAGGGATGAACGCTCAGAGTCACGCTTGTGGTTTGGCGATACCGGCGTGCAGGACACACTGACCGATAACTTTAAGTTAAAAATCGGCCAGGATTTTGGTGACTGGCAGGCGTTGTTAAACGTCGCTTATGAAGACCGTTACAACGGTTCCAACAAACCCAACAGTTACCTGCGTAGTGCCACCGGCGCCACGGTCTGGAGCGGTAACGTGCTGCAGAATGGCTTCCGCAACAATGTGCCGGCCGCGCGTTTGGGTGTGTCCGAGCAGGAGCGTGACAGTCTGTCACTGGGTTTGCGCGTCCGTGGCCCGGTTGCGGACGGGGTGATTTTTGAAGCCAACGTCAATCAGTTCGACATCCTGCGTGACGATAACCGCTCGTCCCAGGCCAATCCGGGCGACCGCGCCTACACACTGGCGGGTCAGGTCAACTCCTTTGGTGATACAGGCTGGAAAAGTGCTGAGGCCAAACTGTCATTTGATCAGTTAGGCATCGATGGTCTGGGCCTGATTGTTGGCACCCGTCATGATGCCTATCAGTTAAATCTGGATGTTTTTAGCACCAACAATCACCGTGTTGGTACCTTTAACCGCTTTAACAGTCGCAGCGGCGGCGAAACCGAGATCAATGCCTTGTTTGCCCAACTCAACTGGGACATCAATGCTCAATGGGATGCCGGTTTTGGCGTCCGTTGGGAGGAGTTCAAGAGCAATAACGGCTACTTCTCGCGCGATATCGCCAGCACACCGGAGTTTGATCTGGTGGCAGTGCCCAAAGCCTCGCGCAGCGAAGTGTCACCCAAATTCTCGCTGGGTTATCAGGTCAACGAGCCTTGGCGTGTCGCCTATGCGCTGGGCAAAGCTTATCGCTTCCCGATCGTCGAAGAGTTGTTCAGTCAGTTTTCTGCTTACAACGCCATCAGCCTTGCCAACCCGGAACTGCAACCGGAAGACGGTGTGCACCAGAACCTGATGATCGAGCGTGAAATCGCGGGAGGCTATCTGCGGGTTAACGTGTTCCAGGAAAGCATCAACGATGTGATCGAATCACAGGCAGAAATATTGCCCGGTGGGCTGACCGTCAGAACGTTTATCCCGGTCGATGAAATTGAAACCCTGGGCGTTGAATTTATCGCCAACGTGGATGACCTGTTAATCGACAATCTGGACATGCGATTTAACCTGGTGAATACCGACTCCGAGATTGTCAGAAATCGCCCCGACCCCAGCATCGAGGGCAATGTGTACCCGCGTATGCCTGAGTGGCGCGGCAACCTGCTGCTGACCTATCACCTGAGCAGCAACTGGAATGCCGGATTGAACTATCAGTATGCCAGCGACAGTTTCGGGCGCACTGATAACCTGGACCGCGAAAATAATGTGTTTGGTGCGCAAGACGGTTTCAGCCGCGTCGGTCTGAAGACCGACTACAACTTTGCCAACGGCTTGAAGCTGGGCCTGGGTATCGATAACCTCACCGACGAAGTCGCTTACGTGGCCCATCCATGGCCGGGGAGAACCTTGTTTGCAAACGTTTCATTTGATTTCTGATTGTCTGCGCCCGTTGAGCCGCAGGCCTTTGCCGGATTGCTTAAATGCAGTCCGGCGTTTTTTATCGGTCACAGCGGCGGCAGTGGCCGGTCTGCTGCCAGTTATGCTGTTGTCATCGCCTGCACAGGCAATGAACTGCGAAGCGCTGCGCGCAGCTGAGGGCGCACAGACCATCAGCGTTCACTGTGGCGGAGCGCCCAGCGCCACCTTTGATAAGAACAATGATGTATGGGTGGCGTTTGTGTCCGACCTGCATGTTTATGTGTCGCATTCGCAGGACAAGGGCACAAGCTTTTCAGCGCCGGTGCGCGTCAATGCCGTGCCCGAAGACGCTGAATTCAACGGTGAAAACCGCCCCAAGATCATTGTTGCCGACGACGGCACTGTGCTGTTGTCGTGGACCAAAAAGACCTCCAACCGTTTTACCGGCGAGATCCGCTTTTCGCGATCAACCGATGGCGGCCGCAGTTTTGAAGAACCGCGCACCATCAATGACGACGGACTGGCGATTGGTCACCGCTTTGACAGTTTGTTCCTGACAGAATCGGGCAAACTGTTTGTCACCTGGATTGATAAACGTGATCTGGAAGCCAGTCTGGCACGCAGCGAAAACTATCCAGGTGCGGCAATTTATTACACGGTCTCTGATGACCTGGGCGCCAGCTTCATTCCCAATGTGCGGGTCGCACACAATAGCTGCGAGTGCTGTCGCATTGCGGTTGCGGCTCACGGCGACGATGACGTGGCGATTCTGTGGCGGCAGATTTTTGGTGAGCAGATTCGCGATCACGCCATTGCCGTGCTTGGTCACGACGGCAGCGTGAGCGATTTTTCGCGAGCCACCGTTGATAATTGGCAAATTGACGCCTGCCCGCATCACGGCCCGACCATGGTTCCGGCCAGCAGCGCCGATCAATACCACATGAGCTGGTTCAGTGCCGGCACCATCCACAGCGGCATCCATTATGCGCGTTATGATCTGGCCTCGGCAGCGTCTTCTGACATCATCAAAATCGACGGCACGCCGGGCGCGGGCCATCCGTCGCTGGCCACCTTTGATGGCACACTGTATCTGGTGTGGAAAGGATTTGACGGCGTGTCGACACCCCTGCAACTAATGCTCTCACATGACGAGGGACGCAGCTGGTCAACACCACAAACCCTGATCACCACCGACCAGGCCAGTGATCATCCCTTGCTGATCACATCATCGGACGGTGTCTACCTGAGCTGGGCAAGTGCACAACACGGCTACGTGTTTAAGGAGTTAAGCCATGATTAACAAACGGTTTTTTTCAGTGCTGCTAAGCGCAGCGGTGTTGTTTGGCCCGGCTCACCCAGCGGTGTCTGACGCAGCACCCGCCGACAATATTCAGGGTTTTGGCCCACAAACATTTACCGCCATCAAGGCACAATTTGCCGGCAAACCCTTTGTGGTCAGCCTGTGGTCAGTCGATTGTGCGCCCTGCCGGGTTGAGCTGGACATGCTTGGGCAAATGAAAAAGGCCGATCCTGACTTTCCCTTGGTGGTGATTTCAACAGACTCGATTGAGATGCGCGAAGACGCCGCTGATATTCTGGACGAGTATCAGCTCGCCGGCGAAACCACCTGGATGTTCGCTGACAGCTTTGTAGAAAGGCTTCGATTCAGTATCGACCCGGGTTGGTATGGCGAATTACCGCGCAGCTATTTTTATGACGCCGAACACAATATGATGGCGCACAGCGGCATACTAACAGAAGAAAAATTCCGAGAACTGTTCCCTTACTGATCCAGCAGGGCGGTTGTTGTCCAGAGAGTTTTTTTTTGCCGCTGCCGGTAAAACAAGCAGCACTTAAGAACAATAACTTTCTGATACACGTCCTTGCAGGAACAGAAAATGAGCGACATCAAACAAGAAAAAGAACGGCAATCGCCTCCACCCGTTTATAACCCCTACTCAACCGCCCGCGCCAGAAATTACGCGCTTGGTTTGCTCACCGTTGTCTACAGCTTCAATTTTATTGACCGGCAACTGCTGTCAATTCTGCAGGAGTCCATCAAAGTTGATCTGTCATTGACAGACAGTCAGTTGGGTTTGTTGACCGGCCTTGCCTTTGCCATTTTTTATGTCACCGTCGGCGTTCCCATCGCACGCTGGGCTGATCGCGGTAATCGTCGCAACATCGTAGCTCTCGCCATTGGTACGTGGAGCTTCATGACAGCCATCAGTGGTTTTGCTCAAAACTACATTCATCTGTTGCTCGCGCGAATCGGTGTCGGTGTTGGTGAAGCAGGCGGCAGCCCGCCCTCGCACTCCATTGTGTCCGATATCTATCCGCCGGAAAAACGTGCAACAGCGCTGTCAATTTACTCAACAGGCGTCAACATTGGCATTCTGTTCGGATTTTTGTTTGGTGGCTGGCTCAATGAATTTTTTGGCTGGCGCGTGGCGTTTGTGGTGGTGGGCGTACCGGGCATTTTGATCGCCTTTCTGGTACGCAGAACTCTGGCGGAACCCATCCGCGGACTGACTGAGAACAAGCAGGTGCCCGAATCGCTGGTGCCGTTCAAGGATGTCATGTCACTGCTGTGGAGCCGACTGTCCTTCCGTCACATGGCGCTGGCGGCGGGACTCAATGCGTTTGCCGCTTACGGCACCTTAAACTGGCTGGCATCATTTTTTATTCGCAGTCACGGCATGACCACCGGTGAACTGGGCACATGGCTGGCGTTGTCATCCGGCTTGTTTGGCGCCATCGGGGTGTTTGCCGGCGGCATCATTGCCGACCGACTGGCGCCCCGCGACAAGCGCTGGTATATGTGGCTGCCGGCGATTGCCGGTTTTATCAGCTTACCGTTTATGGTGGTTGTCTATCTGACCTCAAGCCAATACCTGGCCTTGGTTCTGGCCTTCATTCCGGGCCTGCTGTTTAACGTATATCTGGGCTCCACCATTGCCACCTCTCACGCTCTGGTCGGACAGCGCATGCGTGCAACCGCATCAGCCATTCTGTTCCTGATCCTAAACATTATTGGTCTGGGACTTGGCCCTTGGACAATTGGCATGTTAAGCGACTACCTGCAACCCAGCCTTGGTGCAGAATCACTGCGATATGCCATGGTCTTTGTGATACCAGCGGTATTGTTCTGGTCGTCCTGCCACTTTCTGCTGGCGTCCAAAAATCTGCGCGCTGATCTGGCAGCAGCGCCGGACTGATTGTCACAAGCAAAACAGGGGACGTAAAAAAGGGGACGGAGGGCATTTGCCCCCGTCCCCTTTTTTACGTCCCCTGTTTTACGTCCCCTTTTTTATTTCTATTCGCCGCTGTTTATGCGGAGATTACCGGGCGCAATCTCCGCAAACGCAACCGCTGCTACTGCCAGCTCTGCACCAGCTCATCATAGTCAACGGTGATGGGCGTCGGTTTCTCATTGTCGAGCGGCGGTTTTGGTGCGCCGGGCTGATCAAACCAGTACTGACGGCTTTGTGGTTCGTTCAGGCGTGGGCCACACTCACCCAACACATCGGCGCGCTCCAATCGTTCCATCAGTCGGTCCTGAGCAACTGCCAACGCGGTCATGGCTTCCTGCGGTGTTTTGGCGCCAGAGGCAGCATCACCAATGTTCTGCCACCACAACTGCGCAAGACGCGGATAGTCAGCAACATTGGTGCCGGTTGGAGTCCACTGCAGGCGGGCTGGCGACCGATAAAATTCTACAAGGCCGCCCAGTTCAGCCGAACGCTCCGTGAAACTGTCGTGGCGGATATCCGAGTCACGAATAATGGTCAGCCCTACATGACTCTTTTTCAGCGATACGGTTTTTGAGGTCACAAACTGCGCGTACAACCACGCCGCACTGGCACGATCCACCGGTGTGGACTTCATCAAGGTCCAGGCACCAGCATCCTGATAGCCCAGCTTCTGGCCCTCTTCCCAATACGCGCCGCGCGGCGACGGCGCCATACGCCACTTGGGTGTGCCATCCTCATTCATCACCGGCAAGCCGGGTTTCACCATGTCAGCAGTGAACGTGGTGTACCAGAAAATCTGTTGTGCAATGGCGCCTTGTGCCGGCACCGGACCTGCTTCACTGAATACCATACCTGCCGCTTCCGGCGGTGCGTATTTCTGTAACCATTCCACGTATTTGGTGACGGAGTACACTGCAGCCGGGCCATCCGTGTCGCCACCGCGCTCAACGCTGGAACCCACCGGCCGGCAGCCCTCTACGCGAATACCCCATTCATCCACCGGCAGCCCATTGGGGATACCTTTGTCGCCCGCGCCGGCCATCGACAACCAGGCATCGGTAAAACGCCAACCCAGCGACGGATCTTTTTTGCCGTAATCCATGTGCCCGTAAACACGCTGACCGTCGATGGTACCGACGTCATTGGTGAAAAACTCCGCAATGTCTTCGTAGGCAGACCAGTTCACCGGCACACCCAGCTCATAACCATATTTGGCCTGGAACTGCGCTTTAAGTTCTGGATTGGTGAACCAGTCATACCGGAACCAATACAGATTGGCGAACTGCTGGTCAGGCAATTGATAGACTTTGCCGTCCGGGCCGGTGGTGAATGAAATACCAATAAAGTCCTGCAAATCCAGTGTTGGCGAGGTGACTGCCTGGCCTTCATTGGCCATCCAGTCGGTAAGATTACGCACTTGTTGATAGCGGAAATGGGTGCCGATCAGATCGGAGTCATTGACGTAAGCATCGTAAATATTTTCGCCAGACTGCATCTGCGTCTGCAGCTTTTCAACCACGTCGCCTTCGCCAATCAAGTCATGAATGACACGAATGCCGGTGATCTCAAAAAAAGCCTGCGCCAGTGTCTGCGCTTCGTACTCATGGGTGGTCAGGGTTTCAGAAACCACCTTGATCTCCATGCCCCGATACGGCGCGGCGGCATCAATAAACCACTGCAACTCGGCCATTTGTTGTTCCTGGCTCAGAGTCGACGGCTGAAACTCCTGCAGCCAGCGCTGAGCCGCCGCCGCATCTGCGTATACGGGCATGCCGGCAGATATCAACCATGGCGTCATGGCGCTGAATAAGGCGGCGCGTACAAAATTTTTCTGCGACATAAGACGTTTCCTCTTTTTTCCTGTGATTATTTTTTTGAATTTACAGCCTGTCATACAAACACAAATACCAACACGCCAAACACAATACACACCGCCAATGCCCACCAAAGATTGGGCCCCACCAACGCCAACCAGGCCAGATTGATAAAGGCACTTCCCAACAAAGTAACAAACAAACGATCACCGCGCGTGGTCTCGAACCGCAAAATGCCGCGACGCGGCTGCCCGCCGGGGCTGATCCATTCCCAGACACACATACTCAGAATCAGGCACAGAATCACCGCAAAAAAAATTGCAGTTGGAGTTGTCCATGCCATCCACGATAAATCCATGTGTCCTTCCCCTCTACACCCGCCCTAAGGCAAAACCCTTGGCAATATGGTTGCGCACAAAATAAATCACCAACGCCCCCGGAATCACTGTAAGCATACCCGCCGCCGCCAGCACGCCCCAATCCAGACCGGAAGCCGACACGGTTCTTGTCATGATGGCACTGATGGGTTTGGCATCTGTCACGGTGAGTGTGCGTGCAATCAGCAACTCGACCCATGAAAACATAAAACAGAAAAATGCAGCCACTCCAATGCCGGGGGCAATCAACGGTGTGAATATTTTGGTAAAAAAGCGTGGAAACGAATAACCGTCGATGTAGGCGGTTTCGTCAATCTCTCTGGGCACGCTGGACATAAACCCTTCCAGAATCCACACCGCCAGCGGCACGTTAAACAGGCAATGCGCCAGTGCTACTGCGATGTGCGTGTCTATCAGTCCAAACGCTGAATACAGTTGAAAAAACGGCAGCACAAACACCGCTGGTGGCGCCATGCGATTGGTGAGCAGCCAGAAAAACAGGTGTTTGTCGCCCAGAAAACGATAACGTGAAAACGCATACGCCGCCGGCAGTGCCACAGCCAAGGAAATCAGCGTGTTCATCACCACGTACATCATGGAATTGATATAACCGCTGTACCAACTGCTGTCGCTCAAAATGGTGACGTAATTCTGCAGCGTGAACTCCTGTGGCCAGAGTGAAAACGTCGACAGAATTTCCTGATTGGTTTTGAAACTCATCATCAGCAACCAATACAACGGCAGCATCAGGAACACGATGTAAGCAACCAGCACCATCCAGGCATAACTGCGTTGTCGCGCAGCGTGACGCGTTGACAACAAATTCATCATGGTTGCCCCCTGCCGGGTGCGGAATCAGCATCCTGCTGCGTCATCACCGTATAAAACACCCAGCTCACCAGCAGAATAATCAGGAAATAGATCAGTGACATCGCCGCTGCCGGCCCGAGATCAAACTGACCAATGGCCATCTGCACCAGATCAATCGACAGGAAGGTTGTTGCATTGCCGGGCCCACCGCCAGTCACCACAAAGGGCTCGGTATAAATCATAAAGGAGTCCATAAACCGCAGCAGCACGGCGATCACCAACACACGCCGCATTTTTGGCAACTGAATATAACGGAACACTGCCCAGCGCGATGCGCCATCAATCCGCGCCGCCTGATAATAGGCCTGTGGAATGGACACCAGTCCGGAGTAACACAGCAGCACAACCAGACTGGTCCAGTGCCACACATCCATCACGATCAGCGTAATCCAGGCATCCACCACGTCCTGCGTATAGTTGTAATCAAACCCCAGCTGCGTCAGGGTATAACCAAGCAGGCCGATATCCACACGCGCAAACACCTGCCAGATGGTGCCCACCACATTCCAGGGAATAAGCAAGGGCAGCGCCATCAGCACCAGACAAACGGATACCCCCCAACCGCGTCGTGGCATGGCCAGCGCGATAGCAATCCCCAGCGGAATTTCAATCAGCAGAATAATCGCGGAGAACAACAGATTGCGCATCAGCGCATTGTGGAAGCGCTCTGACTCCAGCACTTCTTTAAACCATTCCAGGCCCACCCAATAAAATTCATTGTTGCCAAAGGAATCCTGTACCGAATAATTCACCACCGTCATCAGCGGAATAATGGCACTGAACGCCACCAGCAATAACACCGGCAACACCAGAAACCAGGCTTTGTTGTTCCAGCTTTTCATGGGTCAGCTGACTCCTGTGTTGCTGTTGTTGCTGTTGACCAGGCGCGAGTTGTGATAGATGCCGATGTTACCGGTCTCAAAAACCACCGCGGCATTGCCGGGTATTGCCACCGCTTCCGGCACCACAATATCCAGGTGCTGACTGCCAAGTAAGGCGCGCACAATGCGATAGCGCCCGATGTCTTCTATAGCGCTGATGGTCACGGGCATACCCTCACCCTGATTCACAATACGGATAAATTCCGGGCGTATGCCGAGCTCAATGGTGCCTGGTAAAGCGGGATAATGGCAGGGCAATGCTATCCGGAAGGTATCCACAATGGCTTCATTGCCGTCGAGCTCGCACCTCAGAATGTTCATGCCTGGCGAGCCGATAAATTTACCCACAAATGTGTGCAACGGGTGTTTAAACAAGTCTTCGGGCGTGCCGGTTTGAATCACTTCACCGGCCAGCATCACCACCACTTTATCTGCGAAGGTCAGCGCTTCGGTCTGATCGTGGGTGACATAAATCATGGTATGGCCAAACTGTCGATGGATCTGTTTCAGCTGCGTGCGTAGCTGCCACTTCAGGTGCGGATCAATAACCGTCAGCGGCTCATCAAACAAAATCGCATTCACATCGGTGCGCACCAGGCCACGGCCCAGCGAGATTTTTTGTTTGTCATCGGCACTGAGTCCGCGCGCTTTTTGGTGAGCGAGTTTTTCCAGGCCCAACATTGTGATGGCGTCGGCGACACGTTGTTTGATCTCTGCGTCACCAAGCTTATTGATTCCGCGTCGATTCCGTAGCGGAAACGCCAGATTTTCGGCCACGGTCATGGTGTCGTACAACACCGGAAACTGAAATACCTGCGCAATGTTGCGCTGCTCTGTGGGCAGCTGGCTGACGTCGGTATCATCAAAAAACAACTGCCCCTGACTCGGCGTCACCAAGCCCGAAATAATATTCAGCAAGGTGGTTTTGCCACAGCCCGATGGCCCGAGCAAGGCATAGGCACCGCCATCTTCCCAAGCGTGTGACAAGGGTTTTAGCGCGTATGCGGCAGCATCGTCTGTGGACTGTGTTGCAGACCTCGCTGTTACGGCGCCGTAACGATGCGCAATATTGTTGAGAACAATTCTGGCCATCAGACATCTTCCCGCTGTGGTGGCGTCAGGCAACGTTGACCGTGGCTGTCAAACAAATATATCTGTGCAGGATCGATGGCAAGTTGCACCGGTGAATCGGCTGGCAAATCCTTGACGCCATGAAGCAATGCAACCCAGCGCTGAGTCTGTGCGCCTTGCAATCGCACGTGCACGTACGTTTCTGAGCCCGTGATTTCAGTGACCTCAACATGGGCATTGATACGCGCATGGGTTGTCTGTTTTTCAGTGGTCTGTTTTTCCAATTGAGGGGGCACATCCAGCAGCAAGTGCCAGGGGCGGATGGCCAGTGTGTACTGCCCGTCCGGCAATTGTGCAGCGTCGGCGTTATCAACAGGGAGCGTCATCACCAAGGCATCACAACGCAATTCCGCGCCTTGTTTGCTGACCAGCAAGGTGTTCAGCGGTGGATCCGAAAAAATACGCGCGGTTTGTAAATCCACCGGCCGCTGGAACACCTCAATCGCCGGCCCGAACTGCGTAAGCCGGCCCTCATGCAAGGTGGCGGTATTGCCGCCCAACAGCAATGCTTCAGAGGGTTCTGTGCTGGCATACACCAGAATGGCACCGGTTTTTGCAAAGATGCCAGGCAGTTCCCGGCGCAATTCTTCGCGCAACTTGTAATCCAGATTGGCCAGCGGCTCATCCAACAACACCAGTTTGGCCTGTTTGACCAAGGCGCGGGCCAGCGCTGTGCGTTGCTGTTGACCGCCAGATAAATCGGCGGGCAGGCGCTGCAGATAATCGGTTAGCCTTAGCAGTTCAGCCGCCTCGTGTACACGCTGCTTGATGGTGGCTTTATCCAGCCCGGCCACTCGCAACGGTGAGGCAATGTTTTCATAGACGGTGAGACTGGGGTAATTGATAAACTGCTGATAGACCATGGCAACATCGCGCTTTTGCACGGGAATTCCCCGCACATTAACGCCGTTAAAACGGACTTCTCCGGTGTCGGGCGTTTCAAGACCCGCCATCAGGCGCATCAGCGTGGTTTTCCCGGAAAGTGTGGCGCCCAGCAATACGTTGAGTGTGCCGGGGTGCAATTGCAGGCTGACATCCTGAATGTGCTGTTGATTACCAACACGCGTACTGACGTTTAAAAGTTCGAGCATTGTTTTTGTTCTGGTGTATTTTTTTATGACAACAAGTGAACCATACTGTGGGGCAGCAAGTCTTCCACAATTGCGCGATACAGCATTTCAGCACAGATGAAGATGTTAATGCCACACGAGAACCCTATCGCGAAGCACGCACAGCGGCAGAGGTAACCCATAAAAACCACACGTATCCTGGCAGCTTACATGGTTTTCACAACGATTCGACGCCACGATTCAGTAAGATTCAGTAAGATTCAGTAAAGAGGCGGCTAATCTGGCTTGGGGGCGCACGATCGCTTTTTTTTAATACGCATCTGCGTTGATGTTTTGTAACCGTAATAAAAACAATAAGGAACCATCAGCATGTCGATCACCATAAGCGTACCCAGAGAGACCCGCTCGGGAGAGCAGCGGGTTGCGCTGGTACCGGAAATTGTTAAAAAACTGATTGCACTGGGGGCCGCTGTGCAGGTCCAGTCCGGCGCCGGCGAACTGGCTGGTTACAGCGACGGGGATTACAGTGCAGCCGGCGCCAGCATTTGCAGCGAGGCAGACCTGATGAGGTCAGCCACCATCGTGTTGACTGTCAACCCGCCCGATCATCAATTGATTGAACATCTGCCCGAGCACGCTGTGCTGATCGGCTACCTAAACCCCTGGTCAGACACAGAACGCTTCCGCGCACTGCAACATAAGCACATCAGTGCCTTCTCCATGGAAATGGTACCGCGCATTTCCCGCGCTCAAGCCATGGATGCCCTGTCATCGCAGGCATCTATCGCCGGCTACAAAGTCGTGTTGATGGCGGCTTCGTTGTCGGGCAAATTTTTCCCCATGCTGACCACTGCCGCCGGTACTGTGCGACCTTCAAAGGTACTGATTATCGGCGCGGGCGTAGCAGGGCTGCAGGCCATTGCCACCGCGCGGCGGCTGGGCGCCATTGTTGAAGCTTACGACGTGCGCGCCGCCGTTAAGGAACAGGTGGAATCGCTGGGCGCCAAGTTTGTGGATATCAACATCAAAGCAGAAGGCAGTGGCGGTTACGCCCGCGAACTGACCGCCGACGAAAAACAATTGCAGCAAGACATCCTCGCACGTCATGTCGCGGCGTCCGATGTGGTGATCTGTACGGCTGCCATTCCCGGACGACCGTCGCCACGCATTATCACCAAAGCCATGGTGGAAGCCATGAAGGGCGGCTCAGTCATTGTGGACCTGGCGGCAGAAGGCGGTGGTAACTGTGAACTCACTCAGGCAGGACAGAACATCGTTCACCAGCGTGTGACCATTGCCGGCCCGCTGAATGTGCCGGGCACCGTGCCCAATCACGCCAGTGAGCTGTATGCAAAAAATCTGCTGAATATGCTGGGGCTGATGATCAAAGACAGCGCCATTCATATTGATCTGGAGGATCAGATTATCAAAGACAGTCTGATCACCCATGCAGGAGACATTGTAAACGCGGCGGTACGTGATCGCCTTCAGAACGCTGGCGCGTAAGCGCA
Source organism: Gammaproteobacteria bacterium (assembly GCA_947458495.1). GTDB lineage: Bacteria > Pseudomonadota > Gammaproteobacteria > Pseudomonadales > Pseudohongiellaceae > Pseudohongiella. Next base: position 18,012 of record CANHAR010000028.1, read on the forward strand.
ATCCCAGACAGAGGAAACCAACATGATTGAAGGATTAGCTGCTGTTTATATCTTTTTGCTGGCCGGATTCACCGGCTTTGAAATCATCAGTCGGGTGCCGGTTATTCTGCATACCCCACTGATGTCTGGCTCCAACTTTGTGCATGGCATTGTGCTGGTGGGTGCCATGATTGCGCTTGGCATCGCCGAGACTACCTCTCAACAGGTTATTGGTTTTATTGCCGTGCTGTTGGCTGCCGGTAATGCCGTGGGCGGCTATGTGGTCACGGAGCGCATGCTGGAGATGTTTAAAACCACCGGCAAGACCGACAACAAGGGAGCTCACAAGTAAATGGAACTTATCATTCAGATCAGTTACCTGTTGGCCGCCGTGCTGTTTATCCTCGGCCTGAAACAAATGAGCTCACCGGTCACCGCACGGCGCGGCATTCACTGGGCCGGCGCCGGCATGGTGGTGGCCACACTGGTGACCTTTGCGGCCGAAGAAATTACCGGCAATGAACAAGCCGCGACCAATGTCATGCTCATCATCATTGCCATCGGCCTCGGTGGCGGTTACGCGTGGTACACCGGCAAACGCGTGGCGATGACCGACATGCCGCAAATGATTGCCATGTATAACGGCATGGGTGGTGGCGCAGCGGCCGCAATTGCTGCGGTGGAATTGCTCAAGGCACAAGCCGCTGTTCAGGCAGGTTCTCACAGCAGCATTCCAGATTATCTGGGCGCCGACGTCACAGTGCTGGCTATCCTCGGCGCCATCATTGGCACTATCGCCTTCAGCGGCAGCATTATCGCCTGGGCAAAACTCGACGGCAGACTCAATACCAGCAAACTGTTGCCACAGCAGCAGCTGATCAATCTGATCCTGGCCGTGGTTCTGGTGGTTCTGGCCGTGAATGTTTACTTGTCGGGCAGTCTGAATCTGATCATCGCGTTTTTTGCGCTGGCGCTGGTGCTGGGTGTTTTTATCACCGTGCCGGTCGGCGGCGCAGACATGCCGGTGATCATTTCGCTGTTTAATGCTCTGACCGGACTCGCCGTGGGTTTTGAAGGTTATGTGCTGGGCAATGCCGCGATGATCATCGCGGGTACGGTGGTGGGATCAGCCGGTACCTTGCTGACTCACTTGATGGCCAAAGCCATGAACCGCTCCGTCGCCAATGTGTTCTTCAGTGGCTTTGGCACCGGCCCGGCGGCGGCAGCCAGCGCCGATGTCGATGGCACACAAAAGGAAGTTCAGGCGCAGGACGCTGGCATCATGATGGCCTACGCGACTCAGGTTATTGTGATTCCAGGCTACGGCATGGCGGTGGCGCAGGCTCAGCACAAGATTTGGGAACTCACACAATTGCTCACCGAGAAAGGCGTCAAGGTGAAGTTTGCCATTCACCCGGTGGCAGGAAGAATGCCCGGACATATGAACGTGTTGCTGGCGGAAGCCGGTGTGCCCTACGACATGATTTATGACATGGAAGACATCAACGCTGACTTCCCGAATACCACGGTCACTTTGGTGATTGGTGCCAACGACGTGGTGAATCCGGCGGCCAAAAAGGATCCTTCCAGCCCTCTGTATGGCATGCCAACCCTGAATGCAGAAGCCTCACAAAACGTGATTGTCATCAAGCGCGGACGTGGCACCGGGTTCTCCGGCGTCGAGAACCCGCTGTTTGTGGCCGACAATACGCGCATGCTGTTTGGTGACGGGCAAAAAGTTGCCAACGAGCTGATTCAGGCGGTCAAGGAGTTGTAAGCAGCCACGCCAGTCCCGGGGTATGCCCGAGGGCTGGCGGGGTCAATCCAGCGGTAACTGAATATTGAAGCTGGTTCCAAGCTGCTCATCCGAGGTCACTGACATGTGCCCGCGGTGATGCTCGGTAATAATGAAGTACGGATACGACAAGCGATGCTCAACCGGGAAGGACGTCTGACTGGTTGAGATGGCAAAAAACGGCTCAAAAATATCCAGCTGCTCGTCGGCGTTCAGACACTTGCCGCGATGCCCCACTTTGATCCACAGCGAGTCCATAAACTCCCCGACTTCCACACTGATGCGCGGTTTGTTGTCCGGCGCACCGGCGCTGCCCTGCAAGGCATAAAACGCA
>CANHAR010000029.1 GCA_947458495.1 Gammaproteobacteria bacterium
CGCTCCGTTTATTGTGGTGGTGGATTGTATCGAGGAAGATTTCCGGCACGAAAACGTTGTGCACGTCAGTGGTTTTGACCGTAATGCGCTGCTCAAGCGCAAGCTGTCATTTTTATTCCGCACGTCTCCGTATCGTTTTGCGCGTATTGTTGGCCGCGAAGCCGAAGGCAGAAAGGATGACAAGGCCATGTTTAGTGCCCTTGGCATCACTGATGTTGTAGATTCCTGGATAAATCCGATGCTGGAGCAGCAGATTGCCATCAAGTCGATCAGCTCTGCCGCGTTTGTGATGGAGACCTTTGCCAAACAGGCTGGCCTGGACAATCATTCCCATTTGCTGCTGGTGAATGTGGAGCCACAAACGGGAGTCAGGCAAACCTATTTGCAAAAAGGCAAAGTGTTGTTCAGCCGCCTGTTACCTCGCAGTCAATTGCAGCAAGCCGGTATTGAACAACTGGTGCAAGAGCAGGCAGTACAGACACGCAAGTATCTGGAAAGAATCAAACTGCTGCCCTACGAGCAAGATATCAATACCATTGTGTTTGTGCCGCAGGATTGTCAGGGGCTGGATTCTGACGATGCGCTTAACCACATGACGTATCAGTTCCGGGATACGCGCATGACTGCAGAGATGCTGACCAGCCTGTCGCCAGCCATAAAGTCGCCTGGCGCCGTGCTGTTGACCTTGGGTCAAACCCTGAGCAAAGCCAGCCTTCCCAATGTGTATGGCCCCTTAAACAGCCGTCGCTATTACTTGATCAATAGTACCCGCATGGGTTTATACGCGGCGAGTATCGCCTTTTTTATCAGTGCTGCGCTGCTGACTGTGCCACGTTTGACAGATACGTATGCAAAAAATGGGCAGGCCGCCATGTTTGAGGCACAAACAATGCCATTGTTGACGAATCATCAAGAGCTTCGACAACGTTTTCCGGAGACGCCAATACCCTCCGGCACCATGGACTTGGTGGTCAGTTCGCATAACATCATCGCCGAGCAGATTGTTAACCCGGGCGAGTTGATGGTGCAGATCAGTCAGGCACTGAGTGCATCACCGAACATCCGCCTGGATACACTGGAATGGCGACTGGAATCCAGTATGGATGACTCAGCGGCTGACGATGGTAGTAATCGCACTGACGAGGCCCTCCGAGCTGCCTATTTGAACGCTGTGCTGGCTAAACAAACCCGCCTGACCGCAATTGTGTCGGGCAGTGTTGACGCGAACGCCAGTGTCAGCACGACTTATAACCAGGTTCAGGAATTCATCGATTCGCTGGAAAAAATTCCGAACCTGATGGTAACCCCTGTCACCATGCCATTAAATCTGGACTCTGGCGCAACGCTGAATGTACAACTGAATGATAATGCCAGCCCTGTTGTTTTTGAGCTGGCATTAAATGCTGAAGCACCTGTCAGCGAGGAGACACCGCCATGAAAATGCCGCTGCCGCTCGCAAAAAAGGATCTGCTGCTGCTCAAGAATGCCGCCATGGTTTTTGTGGTCTTGCCCACCATTGCGATGGTGATGGTGTTCGGCGCACGGAGCCTGCAGCAGTCAGCGACTGAAGACCTGGACACGGCGAGGATGGGCTTTGAGCAGGCGACTACCGCCTTGACACAAATTGCCGAAGAGGAACAAACCATCGGTCGTTTTATCGATCGTTACCTGCAGATGGAGGCAGATGGCGTCGTTTCTCCGCTGGATAGATTGCAGTTTCTGGAACGTGTGCGACGTATCCGCGAGTCATTGCAGTTGTATACCATTGACGTGTCTATGGGTGAAGAAACCAGCCTGCTTGTGCCCTACCCGCCTGATAACTCATTGCCCGGTGAACCCGTGGCCCTGAATCAGACCACCATTGATCTGCAGCTACCGCTTTTGCACGAAGGAGATCTGTTGCGGCTGCTCGATGAGTTGTTAAGCATGCCGGGATTATTCCAGCCCAGCGAATGTTTGCTTGAGATGAGCGCCGGTGCTGAGGACAGATTGACACAACTTCGGGAAAATCTCACAGCGCACTGCAAACTTCACTGGTACAGCTTTGATTTGGCACCACCCCCAGAGATTGCACAGGAAGGTGTTTGATATGCGCATCCTCGCAGGTCATACCACAATAGTATTGGTGTTGTTGACACTGGCCGTGATGCCAGAGCTTGCGCACGCGCAATATGCAGATCAACTTAATCGCTTGTTCAGCACAAAAGACGAGCGACTTCAGCTTGACGATATTCGACGTATGGTTTTGCAGGACGCTTTGCAGGAAACCAGGCAGGAAACTTGGCAGGAAACCGGGCCCGGCGCGGAATCTGAGTTGCCGCCCGGTGCTGAAATCATGGTGTTACCGCCGCCACCCGATGATTTGTACCTGATGCTGGAAGGCACCGTGCGCAGAGCCGATGGCAGTTATACCCTTTGGCTCAACAAAGAACAGGTTGATCAGCAACAGTTACCATCAAATATCCACTTGGCGCGCCTAGGTGACCTGGTCGTGCTGTGGGTAAACTACCGGGGTACGCCTTACGTTGTGCGGCCTGGACAAGTGCTGCACTTTGCCACGGAAACTGTTTACGAGCCTTATCTGCTACCCGATGCGATAGCAGCACTGACCCTGCCGCCATCAAGCCTGCTGCCGGGCGATGAGGTGGTCGGCAGCGAGGGGGTCGGCAGTGAGGTGGTCGGTGACGAGCGGGAGATGATCTCCACAATTTCACAGACGCTGAACACAATTCAGGAGATCACACAATAATGCGTGGCAGACTCCTCCAGCGGCAAAACGGGGTTGCGTTGTTATTGATAGTTCTGGTGCTTTTTACGAGTTCGACTGCGGTGTTCCTGAGCGCCGTCAACAATACAAATGTTAACCTGATTGCAGAAACCAGCTCGCAGCGCGAATTGGTGGAGGCCAAACAAACATTGCTGGCCTTTGCGATGGCGTATGCCGAGCTCTTTCCCAATAATCCTCCCGGCCGCTTCCCATGCCCGGACACCAATAATGATGCCGCAGGATTACCAAATTCACCATGTTCTAGCAGCGATGAGCCGGGCCGATTGCCCCGGCGCATCAACACAGGCCCGAATACATCGTTTAAGTTCAGCGACCACGGGATGGCAAATGATCAGCGATTCTGGTATGCCGTCAGCCCGGATTTTGCGCAGGGCTCCTCCGCGGTGCTCAACAGTACTTCCCTGGGCACGCTGAGTCTGGACAGCCAGACCGATATTGTTGCCGTGTTGATTGCGCCTGGCAACTTACTCAATGGGCGAAGTGGCGGGATTAATAGTCGCGGCAATTATCTCGAAAATCGCAATGTCGACGGGACAACCTTTGTCAGCAACCGGGTAGCCAACCCAGCTACATTTAATGACCGGGTATTGCCGATCTATCGGCATGAAGTCATGACGCTGGTGACCGCGCAGGTGGTTCAACTCGTGCATCGCATGCTCACCACCTACGATCCTGACAACGGCAAGCCATATCCTGTGGATGAATCTACCTTTCTAGCGGCACTCGAAGCCGCTCCGTTACCTGACTGGTTTAAAGACAACCAATGGCACACGGTGATCAATTATTCAGTCATTGACAATAACCACGTTTCCATCAGTTTTAACGGCTGCGCAATCACGTATACGTTAAGCTCCGTTGGACAACCCAAGATTGAGCGCAGTCAAGCCAGTTGCGAGGCACACCCATGAAACACCCGATAACACCCAGGACGCACCACAGCGCCGGCTTTACACTGATTGAAATTGCCATGGTTTTAGCGATTCTGGGTTTCATACTGGGCGGCCTCATGACCGCCATTGGTCAAAGCACTGAGAACACCCGGCGAAGTGAAGCGCGAGCACTCATCAGTCGGGTTGAAGAAGCACTGTATGGTTTTGCTCAGGTCACCGGACGCCTGCCCTGCCCCGCCTCCAATACCAGCAACGGCATAGAGTCTATCAGCGACGTTGGTAAAGGCCTCTGCAACCGTGAGCACGGCTTTGTGCCTGCGGGAACCTTGGGATTGCAGGGTCCTGTAAACGCCGATGGTTTACTCTTGGATCCTTGGAGGAACCCGCTGCGTTATTCGGTTTCCACACTGACAATGACCGGTGGAAATCGCGCCTTTACCTCGACAGCGGGCATGAAGACGCTGTTCGCAACACCTGGCTCTTTAGTCGCAGGTTCAGCCTTGCGCGTCTGTAATGCTGCCGGCTGCCCAAACGCCGCGAGCATACTGGCAGACCCGGTACCTGCGGTCGTGATCTCCATGGGGCCTAACTGGGGGGCGTTTACGTCCGCGGATGAAGTCGACAATGCGGGCAATATCACCGTGGGCGGATACCGTTTAACCAATACCACCACCTTTGTGTCACGTGATTATAATCCTGCCAACTACGATGACATCATCACCTGGATGTCTCCCCATGTGTTGTTAAGTCGCCTGGTGATGGCTGGCCGACTACCGTGAGCGATAACTTAACCCCGTCCATTCACAATGCAGCAACCGACTTGCCACCCTCTCTGCTATTGGTCGAGGATGATGCGGCACTGCGATCCATCCTGCGCGAATCGCTGGAGATGCAGGGATTGCGAGTGCTGGAGGCCGCATCGCGCACAGCAGCCATGAACTGTCTGTCAGACAATCCAGAGATTGGTGTCATGCTGATTGACCTCGGCCTGCCGCCTGCAGAGCATTCCACCACCGAGGGCATTGCCTTGATCAACGCGATCCTGGTGAATAGCAACACAGCCAAAGTGATTGTGCTGACCGGGCAAGATGAGGAAAGCTCTGCACTGGCAGCAATTCGGGAAGGTGCCTTTGATTTTCTTGCCAAACCCGCTCAGTTTGCTGACATCCTGCGCGCCGTCAAACGGGCCTTGCTGTTTCAGCGCCAGGAAACACAAATGGCCGGAGAAGGCCTGACGCGCTTGCAGATCAATGCGCGTATCGCCGACGGCTTAAAGGCTGTCCGCGAAGAAGCCGAGGAGCGCCTTGTCCGACAAGTACTCAAAGAAACCGGTTTTAATGTCTACCAAAGTGCGGCGCGTCTGGGGCTCAAACGCGAAAGCATCTACTATTTTCTGAAAAAATTTGGCATCAACCGACAGGATTCCTGAGTCTTATGATTGCAGTTCTTTACTCATATCTTATTGTGATTGGCGGCACCATCCTGTTCGCTGTTGCTTGGCTATTGCACCAGGCACGGCGCCAGAGTCAACGTGCCCGCGAACTGATACGGCTGAATGAAACACAGGCCTTTGATCTGCCGGATTTTCTGCGCGCCAGTTGGCCTGCGCTGTCCGCGGGTGGATTTAGCGGATTGTCATGGCACCTGGTATGGTTTGGCACCGATATACGGGAAACCCGCGGTTACCGGACAACGGTGTTTGTGAGTAGAGATTTTGACATCGGTGATATCCGCCTTCATGTAGAACTGTTTATGCCAAAACGTGGCTGGGAACGCAGTTATTTCAGCCGCACACTGGCAGAACAATTTTTCCTGCTGCTACAGATGGACATGTGGATCAAACTGGGATCGGTGCGCACAACCTTTGAGCAAACAGCCCGTATGAGTGTTTTTCTGCAGCACGATATAAAAAACTTGCTGCAACTCACCAGCCTGGCGGCTGACCAGCTGACAACAATTGTTCCCGGGCAGGAGCCCAGGTTGCTGGAAATTCTCAAGCGCAGTTTGCCGGCATTACAGCAGCGAGCTGATCAAATACTAAAACGCTTGGTACAAAGCAGTGAAGCGCAACTGGGTACCCGCAATAAAGCCGCCGCCGTTGATTTGTACACTTTTGTCAGTAATGCCTTGGATTTGCACGGCCTGTCCGCGCAATTACAAGGACCTGAATGCCATGTCTTAATCGCACCTGACTCCTTTCAGAGCATCCTGGATAATTTGCTGGGTAACTACGCGCAGCAGAGTCAGGCCGGCACCTCTGGCCAGATGCCAGAACTCCGGGTGAACTGGCAGCTTTCTCAGCGTAACAATGACACATCTATTGTGGATAACTCGCCGGCTGACAACCCGCCGGGTATTGTGACCATCCAACTGTATGACCCCCAGGGAAAGCCCTGCCTTAACCCGGAACGTTTGCTTGAGCCGTTCTGGAGTGAACATGGCTCAGGCCGGGGCATTGGTTTGTTCCAAGCGCGTCAGTTGACCAATCAATGGGGAGGCACTATTCACATTGACGCACCGGCCGATGGCCCGCTGGTGTTTATCATCCAACTGCCGGCCAATTGCTGATGCATAGGTAATGATGCAACTGTGTGATGTAAAAAAAACCTACATCTTGTGCGGAATCCAAAACCGCCTAAACTTGGCACTGTGTTGAATGTTAAAGACATAAATCAACTTAACTTTATAACGTGAGGCGAAACAACATGAAAAATATATCCGGCGCTGCAAAAGGCCAGCGCGGCTTTACCCTGATCGAAATTGCAATTGTATTGGTAATTGTTGGCTTGCTGCTCGGTGGTGTATTACAAGGTCAGCAACTGATTGAGAACTCGCGTGTGCGTGCTGCTGTTAATGACTTCAGGGCCATATCGGCTGCCACGTTCTCCTACATGGATACCTACTCACGACTGCCTGGCGACGATGGCCCAACCCTAGTTGCTTTGACAGGCCGTGGCGGGGAGTGGGCAACCGTGACCCTATTTGGAAACACTGATGGACAGATAGGAGGCGTTGCGACTACTGCATTCGGTCCAACAAGTGGTGAGGGGCTTGCTTTCTGGAGTCACTTGAGAGCCGGCGGCTTTATCTCAGGCAGTGAAACTGCTACTGGTGCTGCCGCTCTGCCAGGCAACCCCTTTGGTGGCGTAATTGGCATCGCCAGCGACGCAGCTGTGGGTTTAGCCGCTGGTAGAACTAAACTGTGCATGAACGGTGTACCCGGCACAGCAGCTCTTGCTATCGACCTTGAGATGGATGACGGGCTTCCCCACACCGGCGTAGTGCGTGCGGGTACCAATGCCGCAGTAGCTGCCCCAACCGCCGCTTTAGGCGTCGCTTACGTTCAAGCCACACCATACATTCTCTGCTACCGCCTCTAATCGCTGTACCCGCACTCAAAAAGAACCCCGCTCTGCGGGGTTTTTTTTGCCTGACATTTGCCTGCAAACTAACGGCACTGGATGGCGCAGTTGCGATCCGGTAGCATCGCCGCTCTGTGATTCTCCATAACCCCAACCCCGCAGAGACAGCACAACGATGGACCCGTTAGGCACAATTATTGAATGGATCGCCGCCTATGGCCTTGTTGGCCTGCTGGCGTTGGGCCTTGCCGAGCGCTTTATCCCGCTGCTGCCGTCGTACGGTGTGCTGGTTGCTATTGGCATTGCAGCGGGAAACGGCGAGTGGTCGCTGCTGGCGGCCATTGCCGGAACCGTGACCGGCAGTGTCAGCGGGTGTCTGGTGTTTTACGGCTTGGCTGTGTCTCTTAGTGAAGAGCGCAGTTATCGCTTTTTGTACTGGGTCGGGCGCATGGTGGGTTTGTCGCAGGCACGGGTGGATCGCACCGTACTGTCATTCCGGGCCAACCAACGCACGCTGGCATTTGTCATGCAACTGATCCCGACCATCCGCCTGATATCACCCATTATTGCCGGATTGTTTCACGCGGATGCCAAAGCCTTCAGCGTGGCAACGTTTGCGGGCATCCTGCTGTGGAACTGTCTGTTTATTGGTGTTGGGTACGTTGCAGTGGGCTTTGTGCCGGACGCCAATGCTTCTACTTTGGCCGTTCAGGTGCTGGTGGTATTGATTCTTGTTGAACTCGGCGCCGCATTGATCTGGCGATGGCGCCATGGCAAACAGCATTAACTAAGGCGTTGTGTTGCAGCGGTGCCGATAGCTTGCTGCTGCGATGTTATGGGCATCATCGAGCTCAAACAGCACATCCGCGTGTTGAGGCAAGGTCTCCCACATCATGCGCGTCAGGCGTTCATAGTGCATGATAAATCTGCGCAGCTCTGCCTTGTCCATGATTGTATCCGGCGCAGCGGCATGGCGATCCTCTCTTGGTTTTTCCTCCTTCAGTTTTTCCTCCTTCAATTTTTCCTCCTGTAACCATCGCCACTCCCTAATGCTGTCCATTGACGGTGCTTTTAACATGACCAACAGATCGATGTGCCGGAACAGGTGCTGATACGCTTGTAACTGTTGTTCTACAAAAGCACGCCAGCGACCATCCGCGTCATGTTGCTGCTCCAGCGCGTTGATTGGCGCGCCCGCAAGCGATGCTGGCCGCGCGCCCACACACCAGCCTTCGAGAATGATCACATCCACTCGCCCTGCATGTAGCTGCCAATCCGTCAGCGGTCGCCTGTCATCCTGAGCTTTGTCAAAGCGCGGAATGTGGATGCGGGAATGAGTGTCCGCGGCCTTGAGTGTGTCGAGCAGCGACAGCCCCAACGCCAGATCATGCGTACCGGGCACGCCGCGTGTTTGCAGCAAAGGGTGGATGTCGCGCGCAAGATCAGCGCGTTGCGCGTGCGTGAGATAAAGGTCATCAATCGACAACACCACGCATTCAATCTGCCTCGCGTGTAACAGGCGTTTTAACAACTCGGACAATGTGGATTTGCCGGTTCCCTGAGCGCCATTGATGCCCACCACTTGAGTTTGCTGCTGTTGAAGATGGCACTGGGCGATATGGTCTGCCAGTGGCACAAAATACTCCGTGGCCATGTTCGTAAATTCAGCCGGAAGCCGCTGTTCAATCATGAACTGCTCAATGATGTGCTGCGTTGTTTGTGGCTTTGACATGCTGGGTTTTATGTTCTCTACTACCCTTAACTAAACAACTCAAAATTGCATACCGTTTTAAGAATAACGTCATAACAATAAAGAGGTCTCCGATGACACCCGCAATGTACACCAGAATTAAAACCACACCATCATACCTGGCGCTTTTGCTGTTTGGCTTGTTGTGCCTGACGTCTATCGACAACCGCGCATGGGCGCAAACCAACCCTGCAAATAAACAGATTGTGATGGTGCCGATGCGTGATGGTGTAAATCTGGCTACCAACATTTATCTGCCTGACGGTGACGGCCCTTTCCCGGTGGTGTTAACACGTACCCCGTACGACAAGGATGGTGTGGACAGCAGCGTAGCGCTTTATAACGAGCGCGGTTATGCACTGATCTCGCAGGATGTGCGTGGCCGTTATGACTCCGAAGGTGAAAACCGTCCGTTTGAAACTGACATCGAAGACGGCTATGACACCGTGGAGTGGATCGCTGCCCAACCGTTCAGCGATGGCAAGATTGGCATATTTGGCACCTCCGCACCCGGCATTACCTCTAATCTGGCTGCCGCCTCTGCACCACCGCATTTGACCGCTGCCTATGTGACCGTGGCACCGGACAGCCTGTTTTACCGCTCACGCTTTGTCGGCGGCGTATTCAAGGAAAGTCATTCCGGCGGCTGGTTGCGTGGTCAGGGCGTGAGTGAAGACATGATCAACGCCTATCGTGCGCGTGCGGTGCTTGATGAGCAGTGGCGCGCCACGGACTTCCTGTTCCATCGCCATCATGTGCAGATTCCTGTGTACAACGTTGGCGGCTGGCATGACATTTATGCGGAAGGCTCGTTGTTTAATTTTGTGTATCTGCAGAATGAAGGCCACGAAGCTGCGCGCGGCAAACAAAAATTGTTTATGGGTGCGTTTGGTCACGGCACTTTGCAAGGTGATCTGGAATATCCTGGCGGTGGTTTTATCAACGGCGACATCGAACAGCAGATGCGCTGGTGGGATTACTGGCTCAAGGATATCGATAACGGCATTATGGATGAGCCGGCGGTTAGCATTTATATGATGGGCTCTGCGCGCAAAGGCGCTGTGTCTGCGCACAACCGGGTGATTCATATGGACAGCTGGCCACCAGCAGCCACGCTGACAAACTACTATTTGCAGCCGGACATGAGTCTGGCAACCACGCCGCCATCTGCGGCGGAAGCCTTTAAAACCTATACCTTTGATCCGGCCAATCCGGTTCCGACCATGGGCGGTCAGAATTTGGGGGCAGATGTCGGTCCGCGTGATCAGCGTGAAATCGGTCAGCGACAGGACTACTTGCGCTTTGCCACACCGGTACTTGATAGCGACACGGTGGTTGCCGGCCATATCGACATGGAACTGTATGTATCAACCGACGCTCTGGATACTGATTTTGTTGTCAAACTGGTGGATATCTACCCGGATGGATATGAGGCATTGATTCTGGATTATCCGATCCGCGCGCGCTTTCGCGACGGACAGAATGCGGAGGATGTAAAACTGATGACTCCAGGCGCTGTTGAGAAACTTACCATCAATCTGTGGAGCACCGCCCAGACCTTTGAAAAAGGCCACCGCATCGGCGTGCACGTCACATCGAGCAACTTCCCGCGCTTTGCGGTGAACCCAAACAACGGTGCTGCGCTGGATGATGTGACCACACCGGCAACATCTGCGCAGAATACGATCTATTTTGACAGTAACCGGCCGTCGTCGATTGTGCTGCCGGTTGTCACTGGGGGCTTTTGATTACCGGTTTTGGATTGCCAGCTTTTTTGACTACCGGGTCAAACTGCTGAACAACTCAAAATAGCCCGGAAAGGTTTTTGCTGTGCAGCCAGGATCGTTGATGACGATGGGGCTGCCCCCAAACGCCGCGAGTGAAAAACACATGGCCATTCGGTGATCGTTGTAGGTGTCAATCACCGCTGGCAACACGCAGGCTGGCGGGTGAATGACGATGAAGTCTTCGCCCTCCTCTACGTGCGCGCCCACCTTGCGAAGTTCTGTGGCCATGGCTGACAAGCGATCGGTTTCTTTGACGCGCCAGTTGTAAATGTTGCGGATGGCGGTGGGCCCTTTGGCAAACAAGGCTGTTGTGGCAATGGTCATCGCCGCATCCGGGATATGATTTAAATCAACGTCCACCCCGATCAGATCACCTTTGCTGACCTCTATCCAGGTATCACCCCAGATAACGCTGGCCCCCATCTGCTCCAGTACCTCGGCAAATCGGGCATCGCCTTGCACACTGGCCTTGCCGGTGCCATGAACACGCACCGTGCCACCGGCAATCGCGGCGGCTGCCAGAAAATAGGACGCTGACGAGGCATCGCCTTCAACCATGATGTCACCGGGCGCCACATAGTGCTGACCGGCTCGAATCACAAAGCGCTGGTCTTGATGATTTTCAACGTCCACACCAAAACGCTTCATGACATCCAGGGTAATGTGTATGTACGGTTTAGACACCAGTTCGCCTTCCACCGTAATGTCCAGACCGTCCCGGCAAAGCGGGCCTGCCATCAGCATGGCGGTCAGAAACTGACTGGAGATATTGCCGCGGATGCTGACCTGACCACCTCGCAAACCGGCCGCATGAATGTGTAAGGGGGGAAAACCATGAGGCCCGGTGTAGTCAATACTGGCACCGCAGGCCTTGAGTGAATCAACCAGGTCGGCAATCGGTCGCTCCGACATGCGTGGTTCACCGGTCAACTCAAACTCACCGGTTCCGGCAGCCAGAGCAGCCGTCAGCGGACGCATGGCAGTGCCGGCATTGCCCAGAAACAGTGTTAAAACGCCATCATGGTTGAGCGGGCCCGCATTGCCCTGCACCACACAAACGGTTTTGTCGGCACTGAGTTGGTAGGACACACCAAGCAAACGCAGGGCTTGCAGCATGTACCGGACATCATCGCTGTCCAGCAAATTGCTGATGCGAGTTTCGCCCCGCGCCAGGGCTGCCAGCAACAAGATACGATTAGACAAGCTTTTTGAACCGGGAAGCGTGACCTCACCCTGAATGTGGCTGACTGGATTCAGGGTAAGTGTCGCGAGTGGGGCGTGGGGATGCATGGTCAGAACTGCCAAGTAAGTTTACAGCGGCCGATTATAGTGGAGAGCGCCATACAGGCGCTATCGATCAACCGGGCTGTCGGCGGCTGGTTGCTGACCGCGAGTACTGCCCTGATGTTTCATGTGGTTTTCCCAGCGCTTGCGGGCGAAGCGTCGCATGTTCGGGATGTCATCGGTTTCATCCATAATGGGTTGCCCGAGAATGGTTTCCAGCACATCTTCCATGGTTGCGAGTCCCAGCCATGTGCCGTACTGGTCATATACCAATGCCATGTGCTGGTGTTCCGCCAGAAATGATGTCATCACTGACTCGGCACTGACATCATCGGTCACTATTTTTACGGGCTTTATCAACTCGTTGATCAGCGTGGTAGGTTCGGCGTCTAGCAGTTCAGCCCTGAACACAATGCCTTGGGGATGTTCGCTCTCATCCAGCACGGGGTATCGCGAAAACGCCGTATCCCTCAATTCTTCAAGAACTTCTCCAACCGTTACGCCGCTGGTTAAATATTCACAGACTGTTCGCGGCGTCATGATGTCTTTTATTTTGACTTCATGAAGGTCAAGAATATTGGCGATGACGCGCCGCTCATCTTCATCAAGCTGGTCAGTATCACGGCCCAGGTTGGTCAATGCCTTTATTTCTGATCGCAGATCGATATCCGCCGTGCCGACACCCATCCAGTGGGTGATCTTGTCCGACAACATGATAAAAGGCTTGAGAATAAAGATCATACCGTTAAGGGTAGCTGGCAGAATCGGCACAAGGGTTTGCCAATATCGCGCACCCAGAGTTTTGGGGATAATTTCAGATAGCACAAGTATCAGGAACGTCATTATCGCGGAGGCCACACCCAGATAACCATCGCCGAAGACAACACCGACCTGGGCGCCCACTCCTGCAGCACCGAATGTGTGGGCTACAGTATTAAGAGTCAGAATCGCCGCTAGCGGCTGATCAATTCGGTCTTTAAGTTTGCGAAGTTTTTCGTACAGATCGGGGTTACTGTGCCTGTACTTTACGATGTGACTCGGTGTCAGCGTGAGTAACGAGGCTTCAAGTAAAGAACAGATAAATGACAAGCTGATCGACAAGACGATAATAGCGATTAATGTGCCCATGGAGGGTACTTGGATCTCCTGAATCGAAACGGATTTTGATCGTACTATAGTTCCAAGGCTCGCTCAACGAATTATTTGGCCAGAAATCTGCTCCCAAAAAAAAGGCCGGACATCAATACCGGCCTCAAAAAGCACATGCTACACGGTAAATATTTCTTTCCTTGCGACTATCCCATCAAAAACCCAGACGGAAACCGGCACTGATATTGCGCCCCGGCATGGGTACCACATCCGCGACAAAGGATGACTGATTCCTGACATCTTCATCCAACAGGTTAGAACCGCGCAGGAAGAGATTGTAACGACCGGCATCGCCGAAGCTGTAACTTGCACTTAAATTCAACATGTCGTAAGCGGGCTGTGCCGTTTCAAAGCTTGCAACGCGGCCAGCTTTAGCGGCACGGTAGAACTCCAGTTCGGCGCTGTATCCGTTGCCCATAACAGTGTCCACACGTCCTCCAATCCTGCGCGGAGGAATACGTGGCAGGCGGTCATCCGATGATAGTCCGACACGCACATAGTCACTGAACAGAGAAGCAGACAACACATCATTAAAGCGGTAGCCGACCTCGGCCTCGTAACCGGTAAACTCCGCATCGCGCTGTGTGTATTTGATCAAGCGGAAGTCTTCGTACTGATCCAGCGTACGGGCATAAATGTAGTTGTCCACCTGATTGCGGAACAGACTGAGGCTGTAGGTAAATGCCCCTTCAACCTTACGCAGCCCCAATTCAAAATTGTCTGCCGTTTCCTTTGAAATATCCTGATTGTTTGCTGTACCACCGCAGGTAAGCGGGTGGGCAAACAGCCCGCACTCATAGGTATTGCTGGCGACATGTATGCCTCTGGCATACAGTTCCTGAGCATGCGGCAAACGCTGAGCATGGGCATAGGTCATGGACAGAATGGTATCTGCACTGACATTCCAGATGGCCGCTCCGGAATACGAAAACGCAGAGTCGCTGAACGAAGGGCGTTTACGGGCGTCATCCACCGACCGATGATTCTGACGATCGTAGCGGGCACCGGCTTCAAAATGCCAAGCATCGTTCAACTGGTAATGCTCCACAACAAAAAGCCCGGTTGAGCGCGAATCCACAGTGGGCATAAAGACGTGTTCGCCGCCATTTTTAAAGGTGCTGTCAGATACCTGAATACCAAACAGTCCCTGCCAGCCCATCACGGCCGCATGATCAAACTCAAGCCTTGCCTCATAACCCTTGTTGCCAAATACCGCGCCCACTTCGTCTTCTTCAAACTCTGTGTGATCGTAATCTGTGCTGCTGGCACGGAACGTTACCTTATTGATACCGGCAAACGGGTTCATGTATTCGCCGCGCATATCAACGCGTTTGCTATTCAGATCAACAAAAGGAACCGCATGTTCTTCATGATCGTGATCATGGTCGTGATCCTCGTCGTGATCGTGGCTTCCACAATGCAGATCCACGCCGTGCGGATGACATTCGAGATACTCCTCGCTATGGCCGGGAATACCATACTCGTCAGCCCGGTAAGAATACGCCATACCAAAATAGCCACGCTCACCTATCCAGGACGCTCCAAAACTGGTGTTGTTGTTCTCGGCAAAGGTTCCGTCAACCTGTGGTTCATCCCAGTCGGCGGCCTGATAATCATCGGCATCGCGCATTGAGCTTTCGAAGTGCACAGCCAGATTGTCTGTGGCACGGCCCGTCAGACTGATGGCACCGGCTTTTTCATCGGCCACAGTGTTGCCACGTAAAGCGGCAAAACCTTCATATCCTTTCTCCGGTATGGATGTCGGGATTTTATCGTCCAACACGTTTACGACTCCGCCTATGGCTCCCCCACCATAAAGCAAGGTGGCTGGGCCACGTAACACTTCAATGCGTTGTGCCAGCAAGGTATCAACGGTCACCGCGTGGTCGGGCGATACATCAGAGGCATCCAGAATGGAGTTGCCGTCTGACAGAATCTTGGTGCGCGGCGAAGTTTGACCGCGGATAACGGGCCGCGAGGCGCCTCCACCGAAACTGTCGGCATGCACACCGGTCAGACCATTGAGCAAGTCACCCAGTGTCCCAGCGCGATTAAGCAGCTCATCTCTGTCGATCACATCAAAGGGAGCAACAATCAGATCAGCGCTTTCATCAACGCCCAGTGCAGTCACCCTGATTTCAGTCACTGGCATGGTTGACTGCGTTGAATTGCCGGTTTGCGCAAAAGATGCGCCACTCAGCAACAACGTACTGCCACCAGCTAGAAACGTAATTGCAAGACTCAGCGGTGCTTTTTTGAATTTCATAAGAATATCCCTGATTACATGATGTTGAACACGAAAGTATGCTACATCATATCATTTAAGCCTCAAAGCATTTATTTGTCTTGTTATGACTCGGTCAAACCCGGTAAACACACTTTCAGCAGGCTATAACAAGATCACAATTGTTAAACCTTGAGAAACAAAAAACCCGCCGAGTTTTCGCTGCAGCGGGTTTTTTGATCAGACCAGCACACTGGTCAATTTTTACATCAGCATCAATCCGGCAAAGCCATCGCAGTCAATGTGCTGCCAGTCTGAAGAACAACATACTGCTTGCCTTCGTGCTGGAAGTTCATCATGCCGTAGCGGCTGACATCCGGAGTTGTCACCTTGCCAAACTGCTCGCCAGTGTCTTTGTTGACTGCAAACAGTGTCGGCGTGCCATCGCTGGAAACGCTGGAATACATGAGCATGGTTGCAGTCACTGTCATTGGCGCAACAGTACCTGTACCTGTGTTACCTACATCAATGCCAGCCAGTGCAGGGTGATTTTTGATCCGATCAGGTGTTTCACCTATTGGTATCCACCACTTGTGCTCACCAGTATTCAAGTCGATTGCCGTCAGACGGCTGTAGGGCGGCTTGAACAGTGGCAGACCTTGTGGACCACGCACCAGCGCCGAGCGCAGAGCAGCATACTGTGCAAACGTTTCGCCAGTAGGCAATTCCAGCTGTGCATCACGCTCTTGCGCAGGTGCCATGATACGGTTGGTGCAGCCTTTGCGGGAGACAACAAACAGCGTACCCGTGGTTGGATCACCGGCAGCAGGACCATCAATATTCACACCACCAACGTCGCCCGGACACCAGAGAGCTGCAACATAGCCTTCATTGTTGTCTGAATGCAGTGGCGGGTTAAACAACGGACCGATCTTGAAGTCCTTGATCGCTTCAATGGCCTCTGCGCGCAGCGCTGGAGTGTAGTCGATAAGGTCATCATGCGTCAGACCTTGCATATCATAAGGCGCAGGCTTGGTCGGGAATGGCTGCTGAGCAGCCAGTACTTCGCCAGGCATGGTTGACTGAGGTACATCGCGGTACTCGATAGGCCACAACGGTTCACCGGTTTCACGGTTGAACACATATGTAAATGCCTGCTTGGTCACCTGGGCAACCGCTTTGACCGGCTGACCATTGTGCATCACATCCAGCAGCACGGGTGCGGTTGGCGTGTCATAGTTCCAGACGTCTTTGCGGACCATCTGGAAATGCCACTTGCGCTCACCCGTTGCAACATCCAGCGCGATCAGACTGGTCCCGAACAGGCCATCACCGGTCATGTGACCGCGATAGAAGTCAATGGTTGGCGGGTTAGTCGGGATATAGACCATGTTCAACTCAGGATCAGCTGCGATTGGCGCCCATGAAGACACTTCACCCGTAAAGGAGTGCGGATCTTCGATCGGGTTGCCGTCAGCATCAAACCAGGTATCCGCGCCAAATTCACCGGCCTTGGGGATGATGTTGAATGTCCATTCGTGCTCGCCGGTTTTGGCATCAAATGCCAGAATGTCACCGGGGATGTTTTCGTAACGGGTCTGGTTATAACCCTGCTCAGCAGAGTTACCCACAATTACCACACCATTAACCACAATCGGCGGCGACGATGCAGTGATGTATCCAGATTCCAGCGGGATGCCGTAGTAGGGGTCAAACTCGTACCCATTTTGATCAGCCAGAATCTTCTGCAGATCTACGACGCCGGTCTCGGGAAAGCCTTCAACACCAATCTCATGACCAAAGCCTTCCAGCGGTGCACCGGTCTTTGCATCCAGTGCCGTCAGGAAAAAGCCTGGGCTGATGATGTAGATAACGCCTTTGCCGTCAACTTCAGCATAACCGACACCCTTACCGTAGTCTTTGCGCATGGAGTATTCGTGACGGAAGGTATGTGGCTCGCGGTATGACCAGAGGGTCTCACCTGATTCCGGATCGATTGCCACAACGTGGCGACGGTCACCGGCAACCGTGTAGAGAATGCCATCAATATAACTGGGCGTTGAGCGGCCGCTGGTGGCTTGGAAACTAGCGCCATCCCAAGTCCATGCCGTTTCCAGAGTTTCAAAATTGTCGGGAGTGATCTGCGATGCTGGGATATATCGGGTGTGAGCATAATCAGAACCCAGCGTCAGCCACTCGATGCTCTCACCTTCCTGCTGTGCGTAGACCAGCACAGGAGCGGCCAGCGCGAGACCGGCAGCCATAGAAATCAGGCCGGTCAGCGCAGGCTTGCTGACAAACTTGCCAGCCAAACGTTTACTTTTTATCTTCACTTGCACTCTCCTCATCAAGCCAGCAAACAGCTTCAGACTTTGTGGTTTTCTTTTTAATAGCATGCGTGTATCCGCAGAATCTTCCCTTACACTACCCGTCTCTAAAAACCGTTTCCCCCTCAAGAAATCATTCTGAGTGGCGGAATTCTGGAATTTCATCTAACTGGAAAGGGCCTCAGAGCATACTCCAGAGTCTACAGCAAGTCCATAATCGCGGGCATTCCGTCCAACGCACGGTAGCTGGCAAAGACCTTATTTGATACCGTGTGCAACTCGCCCGAACAAGGATCAAGTCAATGAGCCCTGATACACCCTCAGATGTTCACCTGAAACTTAGAAATCTGACCTTAACCGACTACCCGCAGCTCGCCAGACTAATGGAAGCGGTTTATCCGGATATTGGCGGCGCCTGGCCTGAAGGCTCTATTGAACGATTGATAAACGATTTTCCCGAAGGCCAGATTGTTATCGAGGACTTTGGCAATCTGGTGGCCGCTGCGCTGACAATCCGCTGTGACTACGACCGTTTCAGTCGGCAGCATACCTATGAAGATCTGATCGGCCGTCGCGAGCAGATCAAGCACAACGCAGAGGGCGATGCGCTGTATGGTATGGATCTGTTTGTTGACCCGGAGTATCGCGACCTACGGTTGGGACGTCGATTGTACGATGCCCGCAAAGATCTGTGCCGGGACATGAATCTGCGCGCCATACTGGCTGGTGGCCGCATCACCAACTATCACCTGCATGCTGAGGAGTATTCTCCCAGAGCATACATCGAAGCGGTTGACCATAAAGAAGTACATGACCCTATCCTGAGTTTTCAGCTGGCCAATGACTTTGAGGTAAAACGCCTTTTGAAGGACTATAACCCTCAGGATGCAAAGTCACAGGGTTATGCAACACTGCTGGAATGGAACAATATCCTGTACGAACCGGAAACACTTGACCCCAGTCAACGACGCAAAACCGTGGTACGGGTTGGTGTAATGCAGTGGCAAATGCGATTGACCCAGTCCTTCGAAGAGTGGTTGTCGCAGGTGGAGTACTTTGTTGACACCATGGCTGACTATGAGTCGGATTTTGTATTGTTTCCGGAGTTTTTTAATGCGCCGCTCATGGGGCTGGGCGACCAGAGCAATCAGTTTGAGGCCATCCGTTTTCTATCAACCTTTGCAGCGCGTTCTATCGAAGCTCTGTCAGAGCTTGCCATCACCTACAACATCAACATCATCGCTGGCAGTATCCCGGTTATGGAGGGCGACAACCTCTATAACAAAGCCTATCTTTGCCGACGTGATGGCACCGTGGACTCACAGGCCAAGCTGCATATTACGCCACATGAACGGCGCGACTGGGTAATTGATGGCGGCGATAAACTGCAAGTATTTGACACCGATGCAGGCCGCATTGGCATTCTGATCTGTTATGACGTTGAGTTCCCTGAGTTATCGCGACTGTTGGCAAAACAAGGCATGGACATTTTGTTTGTGCCATTCTGGACAGATACCAAAAATGGCTTTCTGCGTGTACAACGCTGCGCCCAAGCCAGAGCGATCGAAAATGAATGCTATGTGTGTATCGCGGGAAG
>CANHAR010000030.1 GCA_947458495.1 Gammaproteobacteria bacterium
GACTGTCAGGAAAAGGATCCTGCGCTTTCAGAACTCTACATCGTAGAGGGAGATTCAGCAGGTGGATCAGCAAAACAGGGTCGAAACAGAAAGAATCAGGCAATTCTTCCATTAAAGGGAAAAATTCTGAATGTCGAAAAAGCTCGTTTCGATAAGATGCTGGGCTCTGCAGAAATTGGCACTCTCATCAAGGCGTTGGGTTGCGGAATAGGGAAGGATGACTTTTCTGTTGCACATCTCAGATACCATCGCATCATTATCATGACGGATGCTGACGTTGATGGGTCTCATATCCGAACGTTGTTACTGACCTTCTTCTTCCGCCAAATGCGTGAGCTGGTTGAGCGAGGCTACATATATATCGCACAGCCGCCTCTCTACAAAATAAGAAAAGGTAAAAACGAACAGTATCTGAAGGACAACGACGAGCTGGCAAAGTATCAGACACAAGTTGCTTTGGACGGATCCAGTCTGCATGTCAATGCAGGTGCACCGGCGATTACCGGCGAAACGCTGGAAGCAATGGTCCGACAATACAATAGTACGTATGCCATGATAAAACGTTTAGAAAGGTTGTACCCGTCAGAAATTCTTGAGGCGATGATTTTTGTATCGCCTTTGCAAGACGATTTCAGTGAAGAAAAAATCAGTAAATGGGTGCAGACACTGTCTGACGAACTTCAGCGGCAGCATCCACAATCAGCGCCCGCCTACAAATTGAGCCAGTACAAAGATCCAGAGAGAAACATTTACCTGCCGTATGTTACTCATGGTCTGCATGGATTGAACCGGGAATTCAAATTCAACAAAGACTTCTTTGGCTCAGGCGAGTATAGGGCGCTTATCAAACTTGGCGAAATGTTGCAGGGACTTATAGAGCCAGGTGCATTTGTCCAGCGCGGCGAAAAAATACAGGAAATCAGTAGTTTTAGCCAAGCACTCGTCTGGCTTACCGAAGATGCCATGAAAGGGCATTATTTACAGCGATACAAAGGGCTGGGCGAAATGAACCCCGAGCAACTCTGGGAAACAACCATGGATCCTGAAGGCCGCCGAATGCTGCAAGTAACCATTGAAGATGCTATTGGTGCTGATCAGCTTTTCACTACCTTGATGGGGGACCAGGTAGATCCGCGACGGGAATTTATTGAGACAAATGCACTGGCTGTGCAGAACCTCGATATCTGAGGCAACACAAGTGTTGTGGGGAGGGCTAACCGAGCGTGATAACGGCGAGCACGTTACCGCTCGGTTAATCCTGCTTTAAACAATCCCGACCAGATGTTTGTTCTCCATAATCCAGTCTTCAAATTCGGCAGCTAACTCCTTTGCGGTTTTACCTTCCGGACTAAGAGGCTCACCAATCAGCACTCGAATAGTCCCTGACTGTTTTCTTTGTGTTCCTGCCGGCCAAAACAGTCCTGCATTATGCAGGACAGGGATTGCAGGGGTCGAGGTAGCAACTGCCAGCTGAGCCCCACCTCGGGAAATCTTTCCTATTGTTCCGGCAGGCGCACGCGTCCCTTCAGGGAATACCAGAATGGAGAGCCCTTGCTCTATCCTTTGCGCCCCCTGAGTTAGCAATGACTTGCCTGCTTCCCTAGGCTTACTTCTGTCGATAGCAATTGGATTCTGCAAGCGCATTGCCCAACCCCAGAATGGGATATCCAAAAGCTCTTTTTTTAGAATCGGACATGCTGGTGAAAACAGCTGATACAAGAAAATAGTCTCCCATGCGCTTTGATGATTGCTCATAACAACAACTGGCTGATCCGGAATATTTTCAAGGCCCTCGATGGTATAACTGATTCCGCAGGTAATTCTTAACCACCATAAAACCAGTTTGCACCAAAGCGCATATAAGAAAAAACGCTTGAGCGGAGGGAGTATCCAGAACACCAAGGTTACAGAAACGGAAATCACAAGGGTAAGTACGCCGTAACCGACGGAAAACAAACCAGAACGAACTTTATTTATCACACAGCACCTGTAAGTAATTGCGCATCGGCAAACGTCGCGAGGTTCTCATAAACGCGCGCTTCCCCTACTTCTGCTGGCAAACCATCTGCAAATGTCCTCTTGCCTTTTCCAGTTAGCACCAAAACAGGCTCGCAACCGGCAGTTTTAGCGGCTTGGAGATCTCTCAAACTGTCCCCTATATAGGGTGTACCAATTAACGGAACGTCAAACTCTAATGAGATTTTGAATAAAAGCCCGGGCTTAGGCTTACGGCAGTCACAACCATCGAGGGGGCCATGGGGACAGTAAACCCACCCCTCGATAAAGCCTCCGACATCTTCGATCATTGCATTCAGGCGTTGGTGAATCTTTGCCAAAGCGTATTCATCCAGCAATCCCCTTGCTATCCCTGACTGGTTGCTTGCCACAAAGATCCGATATCCAGCGGCTGTAAGGCGCGCGATAGCGTTTATACTTCCTGGAATCAGCTGTAGCTCATCAACGGATTTGATAAAGCTGTGCGAATCTTCGTTGATGACACCATCTCTGTCCAATATTAAAAACTTTGACATCAGGAGGTATGCAGGCAAGAAATATCTGCAACGCGCAGGAAGAGTTGTCGTAACGCATTTAGCAAGGCGAGGCGATTATCCCGGAGCAATTCATCATCGACCATGACCATCACATCCTCAAAAAACGCGTCGACGATTGGTTTGAGTACAGACAGCTTCTCCAGGCCCAAAGCATATTCGGAGCGATCGAACAAAGGACCCACTTCATGAAGAAGCTGTGAAACTTTCTCACCAAGAATCAGCTCGGCCGGCTCTACCAGTTTACTCATGTCAAATGTTGCGGGAATGACACCTTCATGCTTGGACAGAATGTTTGATACGCGTTTATTGGCGGCGGACAAGGATGCACTTTCTGCAAGCTGACTAAATCGATTGACGGCAGAAACTCTGTTGGCGAAATCCAGCGGCCTTGAAGGCCTTAGCTCGATAACAGACTGAAATACCTCTGCTTTTATTCCTTCGCCTTGGTACCAGGCACGGAAACGCTCCAGCATGAAACCAAAAATATCTGCCTGAGTAGTCACCGGGACCACTACACCCTGACTCATGTACAACGCCAGAGACTTTTCTATAGCAGACAGCAAATCAAGACCAATTTTCTTCTCGATCAGGATACGCAGTACGCCCAACGCGGCTCTGCGTAGCGCAAAAGGATCTTTGGAACCTGTCGGAGGTTGTCCAATAGCGAACAATCCGCAAATGGTGTCGATCTTTTCTGCAATTGCCAGAATAGCGCCGACATCGCTGGATGGAACAACATCACCAGCAAATTTTGGCAAATATTGTTCAGTAATGGCTAGGGCAACAGCCTCGTCCTCGCCATCATGCCGTGCGTAGTAGCTGCCCATGATCCCTTGCAGCTCAGGGAATTCCGACACCATATTGGTCAGCAGATCACACTTGGCAATCAGCGCAGCCCTTTTGCATCTCTGCTCATCCATGGATGTGCACTGTGCAATAAACGCACTCAGCTCAGCAACGCGCAGAGACTTTTGTTCTACGCTACCGAGTTGTTGCTGGAAAACTATTTTGCCCAGTAAGGGCAAGCGCGAAGCTAGAGTAGTTTTCCGGTCGGAGACATAAAAGAAAGCTGCATCCGCTAACCGTGGCCTTATAACCCGCTCGTTGCCTGCGATAACCTGTGCAGGATCTTTACTTGCAAGATTAGCTACAGCAATAAAGTTTGCGAGCATTTTTCCTGACTTATCAGTAAGATAAAAAGTCTTTTGGTGATTTTTCATCGATGAAATCAAGGCTTCAGCGGGCACCGCAAGGAAGTGATCATCAAATCGCCCGGTCAGTGCTACGGGCCACTCAACCATGCTGGTTACTTCTTCCAACAAGTCTTCGTCAATATGCACCACAGCGCCAAGTAAAGCACCCTGCTCCAGTATCAGCTCCCGTACACGAGACTTTCTTGATTCATAATCAGCAATTACAAATCCTGGATTCAGCAAAAGTGCTTCATACTCGGAAGGGCTGGTGATGGTGATAGGGCCTTCACACTGAAACCGATGACCGCGTGTTACCCGACCACTGCGTATCCCAAACAACTCGGTGTCAATGACGGTGTCACCAAACAGCATAACCAACCAATAAACGGGTCTCACAAACTCGTCACGAGTACTTCCCCAACGCATTTTTCGGGGAATTGGTAATTTTTGAAGTGAGCCCATTACGATGCCGGGCAACAGGCTAATGGTATCCTCTCCCTTTCGCAGAGCACGGAACACCAGTTTGTCTACGCCATCCTTTTGAGCGTGTCCCAGTGACAAAAGCTCAACCCCACACGAGCGAGCAAAACCAAGTGCCGCCGGTGTCGGAAGACCTGCTTTATCATAAGCTGCTGATACTGCTGGCCCCACTCGCTCAATAGTGCTATCTGCCTGTGCGGTGACCAGACCTTCAACGCGCGCAGCCAACCGCCTTGGGCTGGTAAATGCCTTGATCTCCTTAAAGGAAAGCCCCGCAGCACTGAGGCCCGCCGTTAAACCTGAAACAAATGCGTCGGAAAGGCCCTTCAATGCCTTTGGGGGAAGCTCTGCACAGCCAATTTCAACTAAAAAGTCTTTTTCGCTCATGGTGTTAACGGTACTTGCCGCCTGTCTCGAAAATTAGGGATTTAATGCAGCCTGACGCATATGCTCAGGGGCTAGCGGGAAGCCAAGTTTGCGCCGGCTTTCGTAGTAAGCCTCAGCGACTTGTCGTGACAGCGCACGAACCCGGAGAATGAATCTCTGTCGCTCAGTAACTGATATTGCCTGTCGAGCATCAAGCAGATTAAAGAAATGAGAGGCTTTTAGTACCTGCTCGTATGCAGGTAACGCGAGGCCTAAATTTATGAGCTGTGTACATTGTGATTCGCAATCATCAAAGTAGCGGAACAGTGCTTCGACGTTGGCATACTCAAAATTAAAAGCCGACATTTCCACTTCATTCTGATGAAACACATCGCCGTAGGTGACTACGCCGTCAGGGCCTTCAGCCCAGACCAGGTCATACAGGCTGTCCACACCTTGCAGGTACATGGCGATACGTTCAAGGCCATAAGTGATTTCACCACTGACCGGGAAACATTCAAGCCCGCCTACTTGTTGAAAATAAGTGAACTGTGTCACTTCCATACCATTCAGCCAAACTTCCCAACCCAGACCCCAGGCGCCGAGTGTAGGTGATTCCCAGTTATCCTCAACAAATCGAATATCATGAATCTGAGGGTCAATACCCAGATGGCGTAAGGATTCAATATAGAGATCCTGGATATCTGGCGGAGAGGGCTTAAGTATTACTTGGAACTGGTAATAGTGCTGAAGTCGATTGGGGTTTTCGCCGTAACGTCCGTCGGTCGGCCTTCGGCTGGGCTGCACGTACGCTGTTCGCCAGCTCTCAGGGCCAATAGCGCGCAGGAAAGTCGCCGGATGAAATGTCCCAGCCCCTACTTCCAGATCAAGAGGCTGAAGCACAACGCAGCCCTGCTTTGCCCAGAAACTCTGGAGAGCGAGAATGAGACCCTGAAAAGTTTTTACATCAGCCGCCGCCGGTGTTGG
Source organism: Gammaproteobacteria bacterium (assembly GCA_947458495.1). Classification (GTDB taxonomy): domain Bacteria; phylum Pseudomonadota; class Gammaproteobacteria; order Pseudomonadales; family Pseudohongiellaceae; genus Pseudohongiella. Next base: position 5,579 of record CANHAR010000030.1, read on the forward strand.
TAACGCCAAGACACACCTCATTATCATGCGCGGAGTGCGCATAAACAGTCGAAAAGGCGCAATTATGCTGGATTAGGCTGTTAATATCCACTGCGCTAGAATGCGCTAACACAGCCCAAAACCCAAGAGAGACCCTATCATAGACACCGTAAAAACAATCGTTGTAACTGCTTTGTTGAGGCTGCTGTCCTGGATTCCATTAAAGGTCTTGTACAGATTAGCTGATGGAATTGGTTATCTGGCATCCCTTATGCCAACGGACACACGGCGCATTACGCTGATAAATCTGCGCCTGGTGTTCCCGACCATGACTGAGTCTGCAACCAGAGAACTGGCGTTACAAAGTATTCGTCAAACGATAAAAGGATTCCTTGAACTCGGCCATATCTGGCACAACAGTCTTGATCGTGTTCAAGCCATGATCAAGGATGTTTATGGTCTGGAACTGGTGAAACAGGCGCGAGAGTCAGGTCGGGGGATCATATTTGCAGCCCCACACCTTGGGAATTGGGAGGTGTTGGGTGTATTCATTGGTCAAATCGGGCCGATGACAACACTGTACAAGCCGCCTAAAATTAAGGGCCTCGAGCGGTTGATTGTAGCCTCTCGCTCCAGGCCTGGCGCCGAACTTGTTCCAACGGACCGGCACGGAGTGATTCGCCTCAGTAAGACATTGCAACAAGGTGGTATGACCGGGATTCTTCCGGATCAGCAGCCAAACAAGGACGGCGGTGTGTTTGCCCCTTTCTTTGGGATACAGGCCTTGACCATGACGTTGCTGCCAAAACTCGCTGTAAAAACAGACGCTACCGTGATTTTTGCATACGCGCAGCGGCGGCCCGATGGTGATGGATTTGATATTGTGTTCACACCGGCAGATTCAGATATCTACCATGCTGACCCGGTAATATCGGCAACGGCCATGAACAAATCTGTTGAGAGATGTGTACTGGCGGCTCCGTCACAGTACCAATGGGAGTACAAGCGCTTCAGGAGTCGCCCGGATGATGACCCTGCTCCATTGTACTGATCTCATACGAAGAGCAGCGCATCTGCTCAGCGACGCCAGAACATGGGCATAAACAGGACCAGCAACGTAAATATCTCCAAGCGGCCAAGCAGCATTGCCAGACACAAAACCCACTTTGCCGGATCAGAGATATCTGCGTAATTTGCAGCAACACCTTCCAGTCCAGGTCCAAGATTGTTAAGGCACGCGCCGACAGCACTGAATGCGGTCACTACATCCATCCCCATCGCCAGTAACACGATCAGCAAGATAAGGTATACAAGTACATAGACCGCGAAAAATCCCCACACAGATTCTATGACCCGGTCAGGAACCATGTTCCTGCCAAGCTTTACAGTGATTACAGCATTCGGGTGGATAAGTCGCTTTATCTCACGGGAACCTTGCTTGAAAATCAACAGGATGCGGATAACCTTCATGCCTCCGCCAGTGGATCCTGCGCACGCTCCAACGATAGAAGCGTAGATCAACACATAGGGTAGCGCCAAGGGCCAGGAACTGAAGTCTGCCGTTGCAAAGCCCGTCGTTGTCGTGATCGAAACCGTCTGAAAAAGGCCATGGATAAAAGCGTCTTTGAAGTTATATGTCTCAGTCAGAAATAAAACTGAAATTGTAAACACAGCAAGCGCTAACAAGATGGCGGTGTAAAAGCGGGTTTCGGGGTCTTTCAGATATTGCGAAACACTGCGATGCCTCCATGCAGTGAAATGAAGGGCAAAGTTAATGCCGGCAAGAAACATAAAAAGCACTGCGATCATGTTGATGGTATCGCTGTCAAAGTGGCCAATACTGGCGTCATAAGTAGAGAAGCCACCAATCGCCACGGTTGCAAAACTGTGACAGATCGCATCAAACAAACTCATACCGGCAGCCCAGTAGGCCAGCGCACATAATGCGGTAAGTCCAAGATAGATATACCAAAGCGCTTTTGCTGTTTCCGCAAGCCGCGGTACCAGATTGTCATTTTTTACGGGTCCCGGACTCTCAGCCCGATACAGCTGCATACCTCCGATTCCAAGCATAGGTAGCACCGCAACAGCGAGTGCTACGATACCCATGCCTCCCAGCCATTGCAGTTGCTGGCGGTAAAAAAGAATGGACTTGGGCATATAGTCCAATCCAGTAAGAACCGTTGCACCTGTCGTGGTCAGGCCGGAAAACGACTCAAATACCGCATCAGTAATCGTCATGCCCATATCAGGCGAAAACAGAAAGGGAAGCGATCCGAATGTGCTGAGAACTGTCCAGAACATGGTGACAACCAGGAAACCGTCGCGTGTTCGCATCTGTTGTTTGGATCGCCAGGTGAGTATCCAAAAAATCAGACCTGTCCCAAAGGTCAGCATCAATGCGAATCCAAATGACGTCAATTCCCCGTCACCATAAATCAACGACACCAGCATTGAGGGCAAATACGCCAGCAGGCTGAACAGCATCAGCAACACGCCAAGTATTCGTGACACAACAGAAATGTGCATGTTGTTGGTTTATTCCAGCATGGACGCAAGCAGGCCTGCGGCGTTAAAAGAAAGTAAATCCTACGGCAAACAAGCGTTCAACTTCAGGAATGCGCTTCTTGTCAGTCAAAAACAGAATCACATGATCCTCAGGCTCTATGACGATATCATCGTGTGCAATGAGTACTTCATGATTTCGGACTATTGCGCCGATGGTTGTTCCTGCCGGCAGATCAATGTCTTCAATCGCGCGCCCGACAACCTTGGAGGAATGGCTGTCGCCGTGGGCGATTGCTTCCAATGCTTCTGCAGCCCCGCGGCGCAAGGAGTGCACATTCACAATGTCGCCCCGGCGCACGTGTGTTAACAGGCTTCCGATAGATGCTTGTTGTGGCGAGATTGCTATATCGATTTCCCCGCCCTGAACAAGATCCACGTAAGCTGGATTATTGATCAGACACATTACTTTGCGCGCGCCAAGCCGCTTGGCTAGCATTGAAGACATGATGTTGGCTTCATCGTCATTGGTCAGCGCCAGGAACACATCGGTATCTTCAATGCCCTCTTCCAACAGCAGTTGTTTGTCAGAAGACATACCGTTTAACACGATTGCCCGGCTGAGGTATTCCGACAGGAACGCACAGCGCTCGGCATTAAATTCAATCACTTTTACCTGATACCGCTGTTCAAGCGCTTCGGCCAGTCGCATACCGATATTGCCGCCACCCGCTATGATCAGGCGTTTGTATGGTTTATCCAGTCGACGCAGTTCCCCGATGACAGCACGAATATTTTTTGCAGCGGCAATAAAGAACACTTCGTCATCGGCCTCAATGACGGTGGAGCCTTCGGGTGTGATGGCGCGATTACGTCGAAAAATGGCCGCAACACGAGCGTCAACATTAGGCATATGCTCGCGTAAAAAGCGAATTTCCTGGCCTACCAGAGGACCACCATAATAGGCCCGAACAGCAACCAACTGGGCGTTTCCGTCAGCAAAATCAAGTACTTGCAATGAGCCCGGCAGCTCGATTAGACGTTTAATGTAGTTAGAGACCAACAGCTCCGGGCTGATAACAACATCCAGAGGAATAGCTTCATTACAGAATAGATCCTCTTGCGCGATATAGGATGCTGAACGCAGGCGGCAGATTTTTTTTGGCGTTTTGAAAATAGAGTAGGCGATCTGGCAGGCGACCATGTTGACTTCGTCGTTTTCAGTCACCGCGATGATCATATCGGCATCATCCGCGCCGGCGGCGCGCAGCACGTCCGGGTGTGATGGCCAGCCCTGAGCGATACCTACGTCCAGCCGGTCTTTTAGTTCCCGCAGCTTGTCTGCGTCTGGATCTACCAAGGTGATGTCATTTGCTTCACTGGACAGGTTCTCAGCCAGTGATACACCGACCGGGTTACAACCCAGAATTATTATTTTCATCTGGTGGTTCTGGCTCCTGCACGGACGCCGCGCTGGCGTCGATCTTGAAAGCTCGATTTAAGAATTATCCGCCCATCATAACGGGCTTACAAGGCCATGGCCTGGTTTATCTGGGGGAAGCATTTTTTGCAGCAATGCAAAATAAAAACCATCAGTGCCGTTGTCATGAGGCAGAAGTTGTCTTCCATAACGACACAAAATACCCCACCGGTCCGGTAGGGTTTTTGAATCTGCATCTGAGGTTCTGTTGAGAAAGGCAGCTATTTGATTGCTGTTTTCAGCGGGAAGAATTGAGCAGGTGGAATAAACCATAAATCCACCGGGTTTAAGACAGCGCCATAAGCGATCTAACAGGAGGCCTTGCAATAAGCAGAGACGGTCAATATCTGCAGTCTTTCTTAACAGCTTGATATCAGGTTGTCGACGGATAATACCGGTCGCAGAACACGGTGCGTCCAATAAAATGCGATCGAAGTACTCGCCGTCCCACCATTCCTCTGTCAGGGTTGCATCCGCTGCAATAATCTTGACCCGCGCACCGGACAGGTTTAATCGCTCAAGGTTTTCCTGTAACCGATCAAGGCGGCGAGCCTCAATGTCCAGAGCGACAATTTGCGCTATGTTTGGCTCAGCTTCCAACAAATGGCAGGTTTTTCCGCCGGGCGCAGCGCAGGCATCGAGGATACGGTGGCCGCTTGCCGGGGCTAACAGAGAGGGTAGCAGTTGCGACGCTTCATCCTGCACGCTTGCATATCCCTCTTTGAAGCCAGGAAGCAAATCCACAGGGCAGGGGTTTTCCAGATAGACGCCGGTAGCGGATATAGCCCCTGCTCTTGCTGCAATACCCTGCTCAGCCAGCAGCTCAAGGTAACCTTCCCGCGAGCACTGTTGAAGATTGACCCGTAAGCTCATGGGCGGATGGGCATTGCCCGCCTCAAGGATCTCTTCCCAACTATCCGGCCACTCGGCTTTTAACAAATCGACCAACCATTCCGGGTAACTGAAGCGGGCTGAATCATCGGCAAAAGAGATTTGATCAGCAGATACTATGCGCTGGAATTTGCGCAAAACCGCATTAATGAGTCCTTTGGCCCATGGTTTTTTGAGAACCACGCAGGCGTTGACGGTCTCATTGATGCTGACGTACTCAGGGATGCGCATGTGCGACAGTTGGTACAATCCCAGAATCAGCAAGCAGTGTATGTCAAGATCTTTGGACTTAAGCGGTTTGTCGACAAGGTTTCCCAACGTGTTGTTGAGTTGAAAATACCAGCGGCATGTGCCGTAACATAGTTCCTTCAGCAAAGCCATTGAGGGCACCTCCCCCGGTGATGCCGGCTTACGGGGAAGTTGGGTAGCAAGAGATCCTCTTTGAAGCAATAAGGAAGCAAGGACTGTGGCAGCGACGGCACGCACGCCTGCTGGACCTTCCATAGAGATCGGTTTCATGGATTTTCCAGCTGACTGAAGGTAGCGCCATCTGTCAGCAAGGGACTGTGACCATTGAGCAGGTCCTTAACATTGACCGGGTTTTTGCCCGGCAACTGTATTGCCTCAAGCTCAAGCGCGCCTTCTCCGCATGCGACAGCAATGCAGCTGCTCTGAGCTCTGACAACCTTGATAATACGTCCAGGGGTTGCAGCGATGGCATCATCGACCGGTCTGGCCTGCATGATTCTGACGCGCTCACCATTCAGAAAAGAGTACGCGGGATTTCTTCCAACACCCGCTCTCACCACAAGGTCAATTTGAGAGGAAGAGTTATTCCAATCAATCAAAGCCTCTGTTTTATCAAGTTTTTTTGCGTAGGTGCTGAGAGAGTCATCCTGGACTTGTGCGGAAAGCTGAAGCTTATCCAAATTATCGAGGGTGTGCAGCAGGCCTGCGCAGCCAATCTCTGCGAGCCTGGTTTCCAGCATTTCCCGGGTGTCGGTAGCACGTATGTCCGTCTTTAGCACATAAAGCATCTTGCCGGTGTCGAGTCCAGCATCCATTTGCATAATGGTGACACCCGTTTCAGCATCTCCTGCCAGCAGCGCCCGCTCAATAGGCGCTGCGCCCCGCCATCTCGGGAGAACGGAGGCGTGCACATTTATACACCCTCGTTTGGGAATATCCAGAATCGCCTGCGGTAACAAAAGTCCATACGCCACAACAATCATCAGATCCGGGTTCAGCTGGGCAAGCTCATTCTGAGCATCTGCAGCTTTCAGACTGACAGGCTGATAGACAGGGATATTGGCTTCCAATGCTAACAGTTTGACCGGGCTTGCCTGCAGGTGTTTACCACGACCTGCTGCACGGTCTGGCTGGGTGTAAACCGCCAGAATGTTATAACCTGAGTCTATCAATGCCTTCAGGTGCTTTGCGGCAAAGGCTGGAGTTCCGGCAAAAACGATTCCGAGCGATGACATAGGGTCCTTCCAAAAAGTTCTGGCGCTTATTCAGATTCAGCCAGTTTATGAGCCTTCTCCAGTTTGCCGCGAATGCGCTGGCGCTTGAGCGTGCTCAGGTAGTCAACAAACAGCTTGCCATTTAAATGGTCCATTTCATGCTGGATACACGTTGCTAGCAAACCGTCGGTGATTACTTCAAACGCCTCGCCCAACCGATTGACTGCGGTGACTTTTACTTTAGCCGGGCGACTGACCGGCTCATAAAATCCAGGCACAGACAGACAGCCTTCATCATATTCCGACAGTTCCTCGTCGATGACGGTGAGGAGAGGGTTGATGAAAACCAGAGGCTCACTTCGGTCTTCAGAGATATCAATCACGATAAGCTGTTTGTGGACATTCACCTGGGTGGCAGCTAAACCTATTCCCGGCGCTTCATACATGGTTTCGAACATATCGTCGATCAGCGTGCGAATCTGATCGTCGACGTGCTCGACAGGTTTGGCAATGGTTCTCAACCTCACGTCGGGGAATTCAAGTATCTCGAGTTTCGCCATTATGTCCTCCGATAGAAGCAACTTCGTCAAGCATCAGACCCATCGCTGTGCCATAACCACAAGAGATCGGGGGTTTTTGTAACAACATGTTCCGCCCGCTTTTTTTGGGGCGGAGTATATCACAGCAACTATGCCCCGGCGTTTTGATGGATACTTCACAAGGATGTCTTGACAATGACTTACGATCAGACCCGATTAATCTTGAGTTTATTTTTTACAAAAGGCGTCAGTGCAGCTTTTCTAAGGCGCTTGATGGACAAGTGGCAACAGGAGCAAGCGGATTACCTTCCCGATTCCCGTGATATCGCAGCGTTAAGCTCAACAGAGTCTGAACTGCAAGCAGCCAGCCGAGCGCTGCAGCCAGACAACGAACTGAATCTTTTGCTGGAGCAGACCATACAATGGACTCGGGAGATATGTAATCACGTGATTTTCGCATGTGAATCGTCGTACCCTGCGTTGTTAAGAGAAATCCCTGACTATCCGCCATTGTTGTTTGTCAAAGGCAATCCAGAAATCCTGCGACGCCCCATGGTGGCAATTGTTGGCAGTCGCAGCAGCTCTGCTTATGGCCGCTCTGTGGCGTACAGACTGGCATCGGAACTGACAGACAAAGGTCTGATTATCTGTAGCGGACTGGCATCTGGCATTGATACACAGGCGCATCTGGCTGCGTTGGATAGTAATGGAGCAACGGTTGCCGTACTGGGAAACGGCTTGAGCAGTATTTATCCGGTTTCAAATAAATCACTGGCTGACAGGATTGTAAACTTCGGTGTTCCGGAGTCAGGTGCAATTGTATCTGAGCTGCCGCTTGATGCCGGTCCCCTTGCGGAGCACTTTCCGCAAAGGAACAGGATTATTTCCGGTCTGAGTCTCGGGGTTTGTGTTGTAGAGGCCACCATGCGTAGCGGATCGTTGATCACTGCTCGTCTGGCACTGGAGCAGAATCGTGAGATCTTTTCAGTGCCTGGATCAATAAACAGTCCTGGCAGCAGGGGTTGTCATAAACTGCTTCGTCAAGGCGCTGTTTTGACAGAAAATGCTCAGGACATACTTGAGCACATTGAGTTTATCTGCCAGGCGCAACTGGCCATGTGCTACCCCGAGTACAGCCGCAATAAAAACCAGATTGCTCATAAAATGCCGGGTACTTTGCCGACCGGTTTTGAGGTGCCAGCGGATTGTGAACTGCTCTACAGAGAGCTATGTCAGGATGGTGTCAGTATTGAAACCCTCTTGCTGAGAACGGAGCTACAATTTGCTGAGTTGAGCGAAAAGTTATTGCGGCTGGAGGTCTGTGGACTGGCAAGCCACAATGGCAGTCGCTGGCGGCGTTTGGAACAGAATGAGTAAAAAAGAGACGTTTTATGAAAAAGCTGTCTGGGGACTTGGCGGTGATCCACTTAATGAACAAGCCTGTCTCGTTTTGCTGCAGATCAAACGGAGACCGATCCAAAAAGGTATGATACTCATCGCTGGAAGTATCGATGAATTTGCTGACATCTTTTCAGCATTACCGGTCGATCAGGTACATAAACTGGATGTTGCATGGCAAAACCAGGGCAGCACGGGTGCTATAACCTTTTTAGTGCCTGATAGTCTGGACCAGGTACCGTACTGGATAAAAGGCAGCCACAATTCTTTTGCGCTCAGGGAGTTTAGCAATGTCAGACAGTCATTCAGGTGAAAACGCCGGCTCTGGTGTTTCTGCAGATGCGGTGAGGGAGTTTTTGCTTGGCCTGCAAAACAGTATCTGTTCAGGGCTTGAGAGTCTTGATGGTAAAAGCAGATTTCAGGAAGACTCTTGGCAGCGCGAACGTGGGGGCAGCGGCATTACCCGTGTGATCAGCGATGGCAATGTCTTTGAAAAAGGAGGAGTCAACTTTTCCCATGTGTTTGGCGACAGTCTGCCGCCATCAGCATCCGCCACCCGCCCCGAAATGGCCGGACGCAGTTTTCAGGCGATGGGGGTATCGCTGGTTATTCATCCGAGCAATCCATTTGTCCCAACCTCTCATGCAAATTTCCGCTTCTTTATAGCCGAAAAGCCGGGCGAAGCCCCGGTCTGGTGGTTTGGGGGAGGATATGATTTGACGCCTTATTACGGCAATGAAGATGATTGCCGGCATTGGCATCAGGTCGCCAAAACATCGTGTGAGCCGTTTGGCGATGAGTTGTACCCTCGATTCAAAAAAGAGTGTGACGAATACTTCTATCTGCCACATCGTAAAGAAACGCGAGGTATTGGCGGGCTTTTTTTTGATGACTTCAACGAAACAGGTTTTGACAAAAGCTTTGAGATGGTAAGAACGATCGCCAACAGCTATATAAAGGCGTACGGGCCGATTGTTGAGGCCCGTAAGGGGTTGTCGTTTAATGAATCCCAGAAGCAGTTTCAACGTTATCGACGTGGCCGCTATGTCGAGTTCAATCTGGTTTATGATCGGGGCACATTATTCGGGCTGCAATCCGGACTTGGCCGTGTTGAATCTATCCTCATGTCTCTGCCGCCGGAAGTCCGGTGGGTCTATGACTGGCACCCCGAACCGGGGTCTGAGGAAGAGAGACTTTACACGGACTTTCTGCGGCCGCGAGACTGGGTCTGAAATTGACAGGACAATTGATGGATCATTATGCAGTAGCAGGTTTTCCGGTTAAGCACAGCCGATCGCCATTTATTCATGCCTTGTTTGCCGAGCAAACCGGGCAACGGTTGGTTTACGATCGGATGGAAGTTGATCCAGTGGATTTTGATCTTGCCATAAAAAAGTTCTTTGATGAGGGAGGCTGCGGATTAAATGTAACCGTTCCCCACAAGGAAAGTGCATGGCGCCTTGTTGACTGTCATGGGCCTAATGCCAAAAAGGCCGGTGCTGTGAATACTATTTCAAGGATGCCAGACGGCCGTCTGCTGGGAGACAACACGGATGGCATTGGCCTCGTCACAGATATTGAGCAGAACCATGGCAGAAGCCTGGCAGATTCAGTCATCTTGATTCTTGGCGCAGGAGGTGCGGTGCGCGGTTTGTTGCCACGCCTGATCAAGGCACACCCATCGCGCATCATTATCGCTAACCGAACACTTACTCGAGCAGAAGATCTGCAAAAATTGTTTGCGGATGAATTTAAGCTGGAGTCTCGTGGAAATGATCAACTTGTTGATATTCAGGCTGACTGGATTATCAATGGCAGTTCGGCAGGCCTAAGCGGTGAAATGCCGATGCTGCCCGACTCATTGATAAGGCCGAATACCTGTTGTTACGACATGGTTTATACAACAGGCGATACCGTTTTCCAGAAATGGAGCAAGTCTTTGAACGCCGCCCTGGCGCTGGATGGAACCGGCATGCTTGTGGAGCAGGCGGCAGAGTCATTTTTTCTGTGGCGCGGCATTCGTCCAGATACCGCACCAGTTTTAAAAGCGCTTAGAAGACAGCTGTCAGGCTAACAGTACTTTAATCAGGCGCCGCTGTGTTCAGGTAACGGTCCTTCAACTCACAATACTTTGCTGCCGTATAAACGAAGAAGGATTTTTCCTGATCGGAAAGAGCTCTGACTTGTTTAACGGGTGAGCCAACATACAAAAACCCGCTTTCAAGTCGCTTGCCGGGCGTAACAAGGCTGCCCGCTCCAATAATCACTTCAGATTCAACAACCGCACCATCCATGACCGTAGCGCCCATACCGATCAGCACCCGACTGTTAATGCTGCAACCATGCAGCATTACTCTATGCCCTACTGTGACATCATCTCCGACAGTGCAAGGGAATCCGCCAGGATTAAATGGGCCGTCGTGAGTGACATGCAAAACGCAACCATCCTGAATACTGCTTCTTGTGCCTATTCTGATCTGATGAATATCGCCGCGGATGGTCACTAAAGGCCAGACAGAAGAGTCGGGCCCGATTTGAACATCTCCGATAACAACGGCACTTTTGTGAACAAAAACACCGGTTCCGAGAGAGGGCACATGGCCTTCAAATGATTCAATAGCCATATCTTTGACCCCGACGCACAAACTCGTTTTGTTGGACGCTGATGGTATGATGAAAACAGTGAGTCATTCCAGACAGACAGGAGACCTTTGTATATGTTGGCTGACAAAATAGTAGTTAATCCTTTGCTGCAATTTGACAGCTTGCCTGATTTTTCTCGCATAAGCTCTGAAGATATTGCTCCAGCAATAAGCGAGGTGCTGGCGAGCAACCGGTCGCAGCTAACAGAAATGCTGGGCAAATTCAGTGCACAAGGTGCCCCGGATTGGCATAGTCTGATCGACAGGCTCGATGAAATGGACGACCGTCTAAATAAAGTTTGGTCAACTGTGAGTCATCTGAACGCGGTGTGTAATACCCCGGAAATTCGAGCGGCATACAACAGTTGCCAGCCGTTGATAACACAGTATTACGCAGAGATGGGCCAAAATGAGCAACTGTACAATCAGGTTTTGGCTTTGTCCGGCCGCGCAGACGAGCTTGGTCTGGACGGCTCGCAACGCAAAATACTCAAGGACAGCCTGTTGGACTTCAAACTGGCGGGCGTCAGTCTGCCGACAGAACAAAAGCAAGAATACACACACCTGCAAACATCTCTGAGTGAGCTATCCAACAGGTTCGGAAATAATGTTTTGGATGCTACACGGGCATGGACCCTGAATGTTATTGATGCTGAGGAATTATCCGGCATTCCGGCCCTGAGCTTGCAGTCAGCTGCTGATGCTGCCGCCGCAAAGGGTATGCAGGGGTACCTGTTAACACTGGACTTTCCCGCTTACCACGCGGTGATGACGTATGCAGATGACCGCAGTCTTCGTGAAAAGGTCTATAGGGCATACACCACTCGCGCGTCTTCCAGCAGCCCGGAACGCAGTGACAATCAAGACGTAATCAGAGAGATTCTCAAACTGCGCGAACGCATGGCTCAATTGCTGGGCTTCAGCAATTACGCCGAGCTGTCTGTTGAGCGCAAGATGGCTAAATCCGTAGACCAGGTGAACAGCTTTCTTTCAGATATGATCAATTACAGCCTTCCTGCAGCCAAACAAGAGTTTGATAACTTGCAATCATTCGCAGACAGGTTTTACGCAGTCACGAAACTTGAGGCTTGGGATGTTGCATACTTCAGCGAGAAGTTAAGAAAGCAAGACTTCGACATCTCACAAGATGAATTGCGAGTCTGGTTTCCGCTCAAGAAGGTGCTCAATGGGCTGTTTGCTATCGTCGAATCTTTGTATGGTATTCGGATCGAGCGCAACCATGATGCAGGCCTATGGCATCCAGATGTCGAGTTTTACAACATAGTCCATGAAGGCCAGGTTATCGCAAAATTCTATTTCGATCTGTTTACCCGGGAAGGGAAACAGGGAGGGGCGTGGATGGCGGGATGCCGCGCCCGTCGACTGGTATCGGGCAATGAATCAGACAAACAAGGGCTTCAAATTCCGGTTGCATACCTGATTTGCAATTTTGCTCCTCCATCAGGTGGAACTAGCGCACTGTTGACCCATAACGAAGTGACAACATTGTTTCACGAGTTTGGCCATGGATTGCATCACATGCTGACCAAAGAAAAATACCTGCAAAGCTCCGGCATTGCGGGTGTGGCATGGGATGCGGTTGAGTTGCCTAGTCAGCTTATGGAGAACTGGTGCTGGGTTCCCGAATCTATTGCCATGATTTCAGAGCACTATCAATCTGGCGGAAAGTTGCCTGCGCAAGTGCTGGAAAAAATGTTGGCGGCAAGGAATTTCCAGTCAGGCATGAGAAGTGTGCGCCAACTTGAGTTTGCGCACTTTGATTTCTTTTTGCACCAGACTCCATATGACGCGAAGGAAGACTTTGTTGCGGAAGTGTTAAAACAGACAAGAAGCAGGACGGCGGTCTTTCGGGTACCAGACTACAACCGTTTTCAGAACAGCTTTTCACACATTTTTGCGGGCGGTTATGCAGCGGGGTATTACAGTTATAAGTGGGCTGAAGTGCTCTCGGCAGACGTGTTTTCCCGTTTCGAAAAAGAGGGTGTTCTGAGCCCTGTTATAGGCAAGCAATTTCTTGACAAAATATTGTCAAGAGGCGGCGGCGCGGAAGCGCAGTCGCTGTTTACGGATTTTATGGGGAGGGAGCCGGATATTGCTGCTTTGCTAAAGCAGGAAGGGCTTAGAGCTCATTGAGAAATATAAGAAATTTGATCTGCCTGATAAAATTCCCCGCCGCGCTGGTCTAGACCGGCCCGGTTCATTTTGACAGTGTGCTTCCGTTTCTTTTTCGCTGCTGAATCAATGTGCTCAGATACGATGGTAATGTAGAAACAAGTTTTGTTATACTCCCACCGCTTTGAACCACACCCGAATGCCCAGCTAATCACTTAGATCAGATCTGAAAGTTCTGCCTCAGTGACTGCTGATCAGTGAGCAGCAGGCTAAGTTTGTCTGGATGTAAAGACAGATCAGCAGGCTATTTTGATGTGAACGGTAAAGAAAGCAGCTGAATGCGGGTCTAGGTACTTGTGTTCAGTAAACAGCAAACCTGAAAAATTAGTAAAACAGCCTTTATCTTACTACTACGGAGACACGGCGAATGTTGTCGAAAGCAAAGCTGTGGTTAAGCCTTGCGCTCAGTACTCTGCTTTTCTGGAGTGCGGGTCTGCATGC